>JBBQFU010000050.1:0-36872 GCA_038322185.1 Haliangiales bacterium | reverse complement strand
CGGCGCCGTCACCTTCGTGCAACGGTTCGGCGGGCTGGTGAACCTCAACGTTCACTTCCACCTCGTCGTGCCCGACGGCG
Organism: Haliangiales bacterium; assembly: GCA_038322185.1. GTDB lineage: Bacteria > Myxococcota_A > Polyangia > Haliangiales > Haliangiaceae > JABFXX01. The sequence continues at coordinate 36,792 of JBBQFU010000050.1, read as the reverse complement.
TCTTCGTCGACGACGACCAGGGCCTACGGTTCGAGCTCCTGCCCGTCCCGACCAACGCCGATGTGCTCGCGATCCTCGATCGCCTCCTGCGCCGGATCGCGCGGCGGCTCGCCATGCACGCGAACGCCGGCGCCTTCGACGACGACGCGCGTCCCGACGTGCTCGCACAGGTCCAGGAGATGAACGAGCGCGACGCGCGCGAGGCGGCCGAGCAACGCAGGGCCGTCGAGCAGGTGTGGGCGCGAGAGCAGCTACAGCGTGGCGACGACCCACGAACGAACTGAACTTCCGCGGACGAACGAGCTGGTACCCTACCCGAATGACGAAGGACGACGAGGAAACCGAGGAGCAGGGGATCCCGTGGGAGACCGTGCGCGCAAGGTTCGGCTTCGACGACGTCGGACGTCGAGCGCTGCGAGGCGTCGCACGCGAATCGATCCTCGCCGACTACCCGGATCTTCTCGACGAGGACATCGAGCAGGCTCGACGGTTCATCGAGACGCAGGAACAGCTGCTTCGGGACCGAGGCAACCGACCTCCCCTCGACGTCGCGCGGTTTCAAAGGCGCCGACCGCCCCTCGTCGTCTCGGAGTTCGATGTCTGGGTCGCAGAGAACAACATCCCGGACCACTTCGAGTTCGGCAAGGGATGGTGGGACTACGTCGAGCTGGTCCGCACGTTCGCCGCTCGGCTCGATTCCGAGGACATGCGCGTCATCGGACACTATTTCGTCGAGACGCCGCCGCCTGTCGAGTTGCTGCCGATGCCCGCGGTCGCGATCTTCACGCCCGGTGCGACCTTCGCGTTTCGTTACGACTTCGGTACGTGGTCGATGAAGCAACCAGTGGCGCTCAGCGAGTGGGTGGTCAGCGCGGATCTCGCGGCGCCCTATCGCGGGCCGACGTTTGGCCTGTTCGACGAGACTCGCGATCTTCGCCCCGACGTTCTCGACGGTCTCTCACCCAACTACATGTTCGGTCCGTACCGCCAGGATCAGGCTAGGTTCTCGTGCGTGGTCACGGACCAAGGGGATGTCGCGACGCTCCTCCGGATCCTCTCGTGGCGCGCATGATCGTCGAGGTGACGACCACCGTCGATGCGAACCTTCGCCGTCTCGTCGATCGTCGCGTCCATGCAGCCGATCGAGGTCTGGCTGTTGGTAGTCGCGCGGAGGACGCTCTCCAAACGAGCGACTACGACCTGCTCGGGCACGCCCGAGCCAGACCTCGATCTGTGAGAGCGTGGCGCTATGAGCGGTGAGGCTGGTTGCTTACCTGCGCGTCAACCAGTAGCCGGGCTCCGCTCGATCGGGGGCGATAGCGAGCACGTGCACGACCTGCGGGAACACCTCGTAGATACCGGCGAACGGGAACCGACGAAACCGACACCAACGATAGTGGCCAGATACGTGAGGGTACGCAGGCCACCGGTCGGGCGTCTGCGTGATCCGATCGATCACGTCGTCGTACGCGACCGCGAAGCGGCGCCCGACGGCAGGATCGAGGTGAGCGTACCGGCGCCGTGCTCTGCGTGCTTCGGCGACGGCTTCTGGGTGGACAAGGATCAAGGCTCGTCGTCCGACAACATCGCGCGGCGGGCTTCATCTACGGTGAGGCCGCGGACGGAGCCATCACGAAGCTCGCGCGAGCGGCGGTCGAGAATCTCCGCCAATCGGCCGTCATCTGCGCGCTCCTCGTCGTCCGCGCTTGCGAGCAACTCCTCCGCGATCCGAACGCGATCCTCGACGCTGAGCTTGAGAGCCTCGGCGAGAACCTTGGCGGTAGCGGGCGTGGGCATAAGCGTAGATTACCGCGTTGGCCGCGGGTCGCGAAGGTCGGGTTTCCGCCGAGAACCCCGCCGCCTCACGCGACGCATGGGCAGGTTCGCGCAGAGCGCGCGATCGCACGGCGGCGGCGGGAATCCGCCTTGCCGCCGACCGCCAACGCCGGGGTGTGGCGCTCTGCCCACGCTCTGCCCGAGGCCACCAGATCACGGCGGAGACGGTCGGATCACCCGGGACACCAAGCTCTTGAATGTGCAGCAAGCGCTCGATGTTGTTAGCGTCCCGGTAGATTTCGACTCCCGCCGCCTCCACCATACATTCAAGAGTGATTTAGAGCCCTTGGGTCCGATGCCCATTGTCATTTTCTAGACGCTGCCACGATGCTGCCCGTCGGGCGTTGGACCTCGGGCAAAACACCCGCGGCCGTGGCGAGAAGTTGCTCGATGTCAGCGGCGACGACTAGGGTGAAGGCATGCGCTGGCCCGAGGTGCGTGATTCCCATCCCGATCAATGGCTCGTGATCGAGGCGCTCGATGCACACTCCGAGGACGACCACCGCGTCTACGATCGGATCGCGGTAATCGACCATTGCGTGGACGGCCGCGCAACAATGAAGCGTTATCGCGAGCTCCGGCGCGAGCACCCTCATCGTGAGTTCTGCTTCGTGCACACGAGCATGTTGGAGCTGAAGATCGAAGAGCGGCTCTGGCTTGGGATCCGGGGGCTGCGTGCAACTGATCTCCCGACATGAGCTCATCTACGTCACGGCCACGCTGACGTACCGTGGAGCGACGGTCGAGCTCGCGGATGTGTTGATCGACACCGGCGCCGCGAGCACGGTCATCAACGCCGACCTCGCCGCCGATGCTGGGATCTTCCTGGCGCCGAGCGATCAGCTGCGCAGGCTTCGAGGCGTTGGCGGTCACGAACATGTGTTCATCCGCCAGGTAGATCGCTTTGCGGTCGGCGAGCACGGCCTCGATGGATTCGAGGTCGAGATCGGCGAGATGGACTACGGCTTCGAGTTCGGTGGGATCATCGGCATGGACTTCTTACGAGCGGCGCGTGCCGTGATCGACCTCGGGAACCTTACAATCGACTTCGGCTGATCCGCCGGCGCCGACAGAACGCCCGGCCTCACTGGGCGCCGAGGACCTTCGGCTCCACATTGAGCAGCACTTCGCAGTCGCAGTGACCGCCGCGACGCCTCAGCCACTGCGTCACCGCAAAGACGTCGTAGCCATGAACGGCGAGCCACGACATCGACTTCTCGAGGGTGTGGTCGCATTCCCCGTACTCGAGCTCCGCACTGAGTGTTTCGAACAGTGAAATGAAGGCTTCAGCTGAGATCGGAAGATTCTGTGCGTGTGGATGGCTTTGCATTTCTCTTGGGTACGCGAGCACTCTGACGCGAACCGGCGGCATGATCGCCGAGACATGTCCGAGCACCGGACAAATCACTCATCGAGGCGGCCTTGCCTCGCAGCAATGCAAGAAACACACGGGGAAGAAGGTCGCAGCAGTGCTGCGACAATCATCACGGGCGACAGGTGAACGTCCTCGTGCTCGCGGCGGCAGCGCTGACCTGGTTCAAAACGCTGGTGGCGTGAACGCCTTGTGATTCAAGCGCGGCTCGCCGTCGGCTACGAAACTAGATTTGAGCAGCTGGATCGCGCTGCCATTCGCGCTGCCAGACCACGCGAGACTGCGCGGAATCGGCGGGAACCACCTGGGTTGCTTGTCTCGAAGAATCGGGCAAGTACTCGTCGAGAAAGGTTGTTCCAAGTGGTTCGACGCCCGCGCCTCCACCATTATTTCACAGCGTTAGATCAGCTTTCGCTGACGCTGCCAATGCCGCGAGCCATCGCGACGTTGCCGTTCACCGGCTTGTCGAGAAGGTTTACGGCGTCACGCGTGACCTCGGGTCCGAGGTGCGCGTAGCGCATCGTCATCTGGATCGTGCTGTGGCCCAGCAGCTCCTGTACCGCCTTCAGGGGACACCACGCATCACGAGGTGACTCGCGAATGTGTGGCGACACGCATGCCAAACTGCAACGGTTCAACGCGAGGCGCAAGGTGTGGCCGTTTTCGTTTGTGGCGTACGATGCGCGCTGTGCCGGATGACAAGGTCGTGCTCGCCGTCCTTCCGTCGCCGGAGGCGGCGCGCCTACTCGCTGACGACTTCGGCGCGGCCTTCGAAGCGCGCCTGGCGTACCTCCGTGAGCACACGCGCGAGCCAATGGAGTCGCTGACGCCCGTGCTCGAAGCGTTCGCCGCTCAGCACGGCTTCGCCTGGGACGCCGAAGATGGCTTCTCGTGGGACGAGCTCGACCCGCTCGACCCCGCGTTCCACCTCGCTGCGATCGGTCCACTCTTTCTCGCGTCACACCCAGCTGCCTACTCGATCGCGGAGGTCGGCCTGCAGCGTCTCGCACGAGTGCGTGGCGCGACGTCCGTACTGTTCATGTCGCACGACGTCTATCCGCTGACGTTGACGCTCCACTTCACGAGCGAGCTCGGTGTCCGGTGGTTCAACGAGTCGTGGGAGAGCATCTTCTTCGTGTGGGGCGCCGACCTCGAGCTCGCCGATGGCGAGCCGCCCGACACGGGCGCGATCGTCCACTTCACCGGGCCCGGCTTGTCGACGTTCGTCGTGGCGACATCATCGGATGTGCTGACCACTGCATTGCTCGCGGTTGCGCAGCGCCCGGACGTCGAGGCCGGCCTCCGCCGTCGTTAACTCACCGCGTTGCACGTGTCGGCATCTACGACGCTGTCTGCGACGACGCGAGGGTGGCGACGAGCCTTGCCTGCCCCCGGTATCCGGACAGTGCGCGCGACAAGCGTGTGACGTGTGGTCGTAACCGGTCGGCCTGGGACTTTCAGCGCACGCTGGCGTGTTCGACGGTGGTCTCTACGAACGCAAGTCCGGAGCGGCCGGACAACCGCTCGGCAGCTACCAGAGACACACGCCCAGCGGACCGTGCTGCACGAGCTTGTCGCGCGCCACCCTCAGTCCACGCTCGCCTAACTGCACGACGCCGCTCTGGACGGTGGTGATCTTCCGCGATACGTCGACCGCTGGCTGACGTCAACTCCATGCACCTGCGCCGCGGCATTCTCGCGCACGGCTTCACCCGCTTGCGCTGCCAGACGCAGCCCTGATCGAGCCTCGATCGACGCTGCCACGACGCTGCCAGACGGCGCGAAACTAGACGGAATCGGCGGGAACCACTTGGGTCGTTTGTCTCGAAGAATCGGGCAAGTACTCGTCGAGAAAGGTTGTTCCAAGTGGTTCGACTCCCGCCGCCACCACCATTTATTCAGTCAGTTAGGCCGTTTGCGCGGCTGCTGCCCAAACTCTGCCCATCCAGATCGAGGAGCTGGACGGCGTTCCCGCGCGACCTCCGGCGCCAGGTGGACGTACCGCATCGTCATCAAGATCGACGAGTGCCCGAGCAGCTCCTGCACGGCCTTGATCGGCGCGCCGCGCATCACGAGGTGCGAGGCGAAGCTGTGCCGACACACGTGCCACGTGATGAGCCGAAGCCCCGCACGCTTGCACGCCCGCCACATCGGATGACGGACCTCACCCTCCGTGAGCATGTGGCCGCCGGCATCGCAGAACACGAGCGCGCCACGGAGATGCCGGTGCGCCTTCAACGCGCCGAGCGCGTCGTTGGACAACGAGATCTCGCGCGACTTGCCCGACTTCGGCGTGCCGAGGTGGCCCCACACGACGTTGCGCCGCACGTTGATGCGGCCGGCGACGAGATCGACGTCCTGCCATGCAGCGCGAGCAGCTCGCCGATCCGCATGCCGGTGCGCAGCGCGACGAGGATCATCGTGCGCCACTCACCTTTTGCGGCGGCGACCAGCCGCTTCGCCTCGTCGAAGATCAGCGGCTCGGGGTGACCATCGTCGCGATTGGTACGTCGCTGCCCGAGCTCGCGACGTCCGTGATTGCAGCGCTGCGTGTTCACGGTGACCTTGCCGTCGGCAACGTTGTCGGCTCGAACATCTTCAACGTGCTCTTGATCCTCGGTGCCTCTGTTCTTGCGGGTTCCATCAAGACCCCGATCAGCAATCTCGTCGTCGAGTTGCGGCCATGACCATGATCGCGGCCGTCGCGATGGCGACACGACGCACCGTGGGTCGCCTCGAGGCTGTCGTGATGCTCGTTGGCTACGTCGTCTTTCTATCGCTGCTCGCGATACGACCTTGAGATCAAAACGTAGACCTCCGAAATTGAGGCGACCCTCTATACGCGCCGAAACGTTTCCCATACGTCGCGCAGGTCCGATGCGATGTATGCGGGGGGCACGCCGAGGCTCAGCGCCTCGCGAAATGCGCGACCGACAGCCTCGCCTGTTCGCTCGAGGTAGCCGATGTCCAGCGGATCGGAGAATGCGTGGCTCGCCGCGTAGCTCTCGACCTGACGCGCCAGCGGATGTGCACGGCCCGTTCGCGAAGCGACGGCCGCATCGGCCCACAGCAGGTCCTCGATGGCCGAGGTCACACTTTCGATCAGCGCCGCGAGTCCTGGTGCGCCCTGTTGGAGCTTCGCGCAGAGCTCTTTTGCGCAGAGCGCGTGGAACGAGTCGACGATTTGTGGAAAGCCGCGCAGATCGTTCGCGTGCTGCAGGCCGAGCGCTTCTAGAGACGACGGGACCACGCTGCGAAACACCCAGTCGATGGCGGCGAACGCATTGCGGAGGTCGCGCTCGGCGTCGGACCACGGCACCTCGACGAGGAGCGGCACGATTTCGAGCCGGTGCGCGTCGCTCAGGCCTGGGCCGTCGGTGTCTTCGACGAGCGCGTACGCGAGACCACGAGCGACGTCCGACATCGCACGGCATGCTAGCAGGCTCGGGCGCATGTATCCTGCGCCGATGGCATCGGTCCTCGAGACTCAGCAGGTGACCGTCGAGCGCGACGGCGTCACGACGAGCGAGCCGCTGTATCGAGCGTTGCAACTCGCGCTCAAGGTGCCCCTGCAGGCGGCGATCATCGACGCGCTGCCCCGCGAGATCGCGCTCGACGCGCTCGCCGCACTCCACCGCGAGGGCAAGAGCTACGGCCTTCTGGTGCCGTGGCGTTCGAAGCTCCTCGAAGATATCGGCCCCGAGGCGGGCCTGTGGGCAATCGCGCAGGCCGATGCGTATCCAGCGGGTCCGCCCGATATTGGTGCGCATTTCAAGCAGTACATCTTTCGCGCGCTCGTACGCTCGAAGGTGTCGATCAAGCGTGAGTGGGAGCACCTCTATCCGAACGTGACCGGCGCTAGCGTCGAGTTGCTCATCGAATGCGCGGCCGGACTTTCCGAGGATCGGCGCGCGGTCGTGCTCGCGCCGCACTTCGCGATGATGGGCGCGGCGCACCAGGTCGTCGCTGCGTTTCCGACGCCGGCGATGGTCATCGCGTTGCTGACGAACGGCATGGGAATCAACACGTCGTATCTGAACCAGATGAAGCGGCTCGCAGAGAACCGTCCCGCCGTACGCGACGCGATCGACGCCCTCGTGGCAGCCGCCCCGAAGCCACTCGACCTTCGCGTGACAAGCCTGCGCACGCCCAAGAGTGTTGACGAGTTGTCGCCGATGGCGAAGCAACTGCTCCGCATCGCCGGCAAGGGCTACGACCAGCAAGACCTCGATGCGGCCGCGCGGCTCGCGAACAACAACGAGGAGACATCGTTCTACAGCACGCTGGAGATCCGCACCGTGAGCGATCCGGACGGAATCCCGCGCTACGAAATCCTGAGCTACCTCGGAGGCGACGCAGGTGCGATCTTCGAGGCCGACAGCACGAACGAGATCGGTGCACTCTCGCAAGGCGGCGTCGTGCTGACCGAAGCGAACGAACCGCTCCGAGCAGCGCTGCAGGCGGCTTCGAACGAGAAGCCACAGAAGGCGCGCACCGCCGCCGCGAGCAAGGCGAAGACGAGAACAACGCCAAAGACGCCGACGGCGACGACGGCGACGAAGAAGAAGACGAAGGCGAAGAAGACGAAGGCGACAACGACAACGAAGGCAAAGGCGAAGGCGAAGGCGAAGGCGAAGGCGAAGGCGACAACGACGAAACCGAAGCCGAAGACGACGAAGAAACCGAAGACGTGATCAATCTGGCGGACGCGCTACAGCTCGATCCACTCACCGTTCGCGCACATGCTCGTGCTCGTGCTCGGCTGCGGCTCCTCCTCACCGTCGTCGTCGGGCCCGCTTGCAGGAACGTCAGCGACTAACGAAACTGATGATCCGCGCGCGTACATCCTCGGCCGTGGCGTCGCACGCGACGTTTTAGTACGCGCCGCGCTGCCTGCGTTCTTTCCTCCGACGGCCAACTGCCGCATCGAAATGGGCGGCCGGCCCGCGAGCGAGATGCGCCGCACCCTCGGGGTCGCACACGAGCTCCTGAGTTGATCGTCTGACCCAACCTGCTGGCGTGACGGATCGGGAGAACGGCGACGGCGGCACCGTCAGCGTCCTATCTACGCCCAGTCGTTCTTGCACGCGAATCGAATCAAGGGGCGCAGGTTCGTTCCACGAAGAAGAGGTCGTAGTTCGGTGGGGAGAGGCTTCTGATCCGTGCCGCGTAGTACAGGCGCGTTCCCGTGGCGTTGAAATGGGGGTCGCCGTACATCGCGAGCGGGTCCGAGAGACCCGGCACCTCCTCGGCCGGACCAAAGTCTGAATTTCGATCGGGCCGGCGCGCCATCCATATCGCATCGGTCTCCCACAGCACCTCGAGGCCGTCTGGACTGATCCCCGGGCAGCAGTCGTAGGTGTCCACGCGCGAGGCGGTCGGGATGCGAGCCCACGGACCGAAGCTGCCGGTCGGCGAGGTGCGCGACGCGATCGCGATGTCCTCCTGTTCGGCGTTGGCGTCCTCGCCCACAAAGAGGACCGCGTCGAGCCCGTTCCACGAGATTTCGAGGTCGCGCTCGTGCGTGTTCGTGTTGAACGGGGGCACGGCAACACTGGCGCCCCACGGATCGTTCACCGTCAACCGCGTCGTCATCATGATGTCGCTGTAGGCCGGTGCGGGATTGCTCCGGTGGTACCACAGCGTCAACCCGTCGCCGCTCAGCAGCGGGGCACCGCCAAAGCCGCTCAGCAGCGTGATGGTGGGCATCGACCAGCCGTCAGTCTCGCGGTGCGCCTCCATTAACATGCCCGAGCGGTTCCAGACGATCCGGTCTTCGTCCTTGGTGAGCGATGGCGCGAAGTCGCTCCCGATCGCGTTGAGCGGGGTGAGCGGTATCGGTGGGCCCCACGCGCTCCAGGTGCACGGTGTAGCGTCGACGGCGCCATCCCCGATGCTCGCGTCGTCGGTTCCCGAGCCTCGCGGCGGATCGGGTTTGACGAAGCATCCCGTCACTCCGACGAGGAGCGCAGCGCATAGCGCGATCAGGGAAGCCACCTGACCATGGTAACGCAGGGTACCGTCGAACGACGGTCGAGCTCGCGGAAGTGTTGATCGACACCGGCGCGGCGAGCACGGTTATCAACGCCGACCTCGCCGCCGATGCTGGGATCTTCCTGGCGCCGAGCGATCACGTCCAGAGGCTTGCCCATGGCGTCCGTGGCCTTGCCCTTCGCGTGCGCCTTCTTGATCCCGTACACCTTCTGGACTGGCGTCTTGGCCAGCGCGATCTTGAAGGCCTTCGGAGATCTGAAGATGCGCACCTTGCATCCATCCGGGGTGCGCACCCACTTGCGGTAGAACCAGGTTCCGAACCGCTTATCACGTCGAACACTCATCTCAAGTTTCCTTTCGACGAGCGCCCGCTGCACTGGCTCGCCGACGCTGGTGCGCACAGCGCCGCGTCGAGCCACGCGACGAGCGCCCCCGGCGCAGGAGGATGCGCTTGCCGAGCCGCTGATGCGGGATCACGCCATGCGTCGTGTATTCGTAGACGGTGTTGCGCTCGACGCCGAGGAACGCGGCTGCCTCGTCGAGGTCACCGTTGTGATCGCTGGTCAGTGGGGGTAGACAGCTTAGATGACGGAACAAGAGCAGCTAATTGCGGCGATCCACGCATACCTCGACCAGAACTTCGGTGACCGTTCGCCGGCGGCGATGCGCCAGCTATTCGATCGCTACGATGTAGACCACGACGGCCAGATCGATAAGCAGGAGCTCGCGCGCCTCCTCAAGGACGTCGACATCGGCAACTCGTTCACACGCGGCGCATGGGTGCGCGGCATCATGGACAAGATCGACACGAATGCGGACAAGACGATATCGTGGGAGGAGTTCCAGGCGGTCGCTGACCCGAGCTGACGCCCAGATCACCTCAGCAACCAGCGGGCGAAGTTGCGCGTGGTGACAGCTGCATCGATGCCGAGCCGAGTGCTATCGGGGTGCGAATTCCGGATCGGTGACAACGAAGCGCCGCGGAGACCACGTTGAACCGCATCGCCGCGATTCGCGTGTGCGGTCACCGCACGCGCCGCGCCGCGCCGCCGAAGTGAGAGATCGAAATCCAGGCAGTCAAGAAGTGCGCGTCGCACGAACGAGCGCGGCATCCGCTTCCATCCGCAGCGTCTCGAGATGTGAGTCGGCCGTCTGACGTCGTGCGGTTCCACTCACGACGTCGAGCAGCCGACTCCACCACGGCCGAAGGTCCGTCCCTGCGGCCGGCTTCTCGCCGGGCACGAGCAGAGGCGTCTCGCCAATTCGCTGCCCGACCTCGTTCGCCGCCCGCACCATCGGAACGAGCTTTGCGACGGCCTTGTTGGCCGCGCTGGCGTTGACCATCCCATGGACGCCGTCTGTGTTCTGAGCACTCTCGACGGCGCGCTTCGCGCTCGCAACCTCGCCGATAATCGTATGGAGTTGAGTGATCCACGCATCTTTGTCCGTCATGGACCGACGTTAACGCGCAGCGCGACCTCCGGTCGCATTGCTCGTCGCAAATGCCCGGCGTTGGCATCAGCGGGCTACACGAACGAGCATATTTTTGGCAGCGAGACCGGCGGCGCCATCCACCTCACCGATCACACCGGCAAGCGAGGGGTGACGCTGACCGCAGCGTTTGACTACACCGCCCGCGCGGGGGGAAGTGGGCGGTCGGCATGACGATGCTGCACCCGGGCGTGGCCGGCGGCGTCATCGTGACGGGAACTACCGAGACTCGATCACGATTTCGGGGAACACCGTCACAGCGAAGTTCGGCAACTTCATCGCGAGCTTCGACAACCGCGGCACGTTGCGCTGGCTCGCCAACCGAAGCGAGCTGACGCCGGAGCAGGCCGCTGAGCTCGCCGGCCGTCGGCCGGTCACGTGGACCAACGCGGACTTGCCCGGCCTCGGCCTGCCCGCGATGGTCCGCCTCGATCTCGGCGCGCGCTGACGGATCCTGCCCGCGGCGCCAGTGGGTATTACCGTGCCCAACCCAGCGCTGAACAGGCGACGTCGAGCCCTCGAGAACGGAGGCGGTAAGCTTTGCGACATTGACATCACCGGGGGCCGAACGCTGTAGTCTCGCCGTATGCGAGAGTTCTTGTCGAACGCGGTCCTGTTGGTTCTGTGCGCGTGCGGTTCGGTCAGCAACGACCAGCCCGACGCCAAGATCGAGTCTATCGATGCATGCGTGCCCGAGACCGATCAGACGTTCTGCGCGAATCTCACGAGCGCATGCGAGAGCCATACTGCGGTCGACAACTGCGGCGTGGAGCGAACGGTCGACTGTGGCAGTTGCACGGGCGGCCAGGGCTGTGTCGTTGGCACCTGCAAGACGCCGGTGTGCACGACCTTCGACTACGCGACCACCACGCTCACGGCGTTCTCGCGGGTGAGCATCGAGGACTCGCTCGCCTCGGCGACGCCCGACGGCCAGGTCATCTTGTACGTCCCATCGGCCTCCGGTTGTGGCGCGTTCCAGCTCGTTGTCGCCGATGAGACGGCGCCCGGAAGCGGCACGTATACCCAGCGCGACGTCACGACCGCGTTTCAGGGGATGTCACTCTCCACCGGGCAGGACAGCCACGCGATCTCCGCGGACGGTCTGACCATCATCGCGCGCCAAGCTGACAGCAAGGGGTTCCTCTCGACGAAACGGTCCGCGATCAATCTGATCGATTTCGGCACGCCCAGCGCGGTCGACTTCGATGCGATCAACGCGCAGGTGGCCAGCAATGCGGGCGGGCTGTCCGGGCCCGTGATGTCGGCCGACGGTCTGCAGTTCGTCTACTCGATCTTCAATGTGGATGCGACGACAGACGGAATCTACTCGACGGTGCGAACGTCGACGTTGGTGCCGTTCCCTGCTGGCACGAAGATGCCGCCTCCGGTCTCCGACTACTCGCTCGCGACGGCGCTGTCGTCCGATCGGCTCACGCTGTTCGTGTTCTACAACTTCCAGGGCCGCGTGCTGACGCGGCTCAGCACGACGCAACCGTTCATCAACCCGAACGCGCCGGCCGATCCACCGACGCTCGCCGGCTGGCAGCACAAGCCGCTCGCGGCCTGCACCAAGCTCCTCGCGATGACATCGCCGGGTGGCTGCGCCAATGAGGACGTCGTCCTGCTCACCCGGCAGTAGGCCATCTGCGCCTTAGCCGGCGTTCACGGCCATGCGCAGATCCGGGAACTGCGCATCGATGGCGCCGGACATCGTGTTGAGGTCGCCATTCATCGCGCCCTGCTTGTTGTTCGCCTCGCCACAAGCGTCGGCACCCTTCTTCAGCTCGGCCTGGATGTTGTTGATCTGCAGCACGAGCGTCGGATCGCTCGCGAGATCGGTGACGGACTGCACGTAGAGCGACATGCCGCGCCCGTTGATGTCGCCGCCGCGTCCATTGAGGTGCCGGTTGGCAGCGCTCAGCTGGAGGATGATCTTCATGTTCGCTTCGATCTTGGCCCACCTGGCGGCGTCGCTCAGGATGGGGTGCTGACTGACGGTGGTCCTCATCGTGCAGCGGCCTGGGCTCAAGCTCAGGCTGGCCCTCGCCTGACAGTTGGCCTGGATGCCCGCTGACGCCTGGCCCGATGCGCCGCCGTTGCCGGCGTTGCCGGAAGCGCGAGCACCGGCGCTGGCGGTGCACTCGCCGACCATGCTTGCGTTGAAACTCGGCGGTGTGCACTCCAGCGTCGTCTTCACCTGGATCGCGCTGCGGATGAAGTTGGCGATCGCGTCGGCGTTGGCTTCGACACCGAGCGCGGCAGCGAGGTCAGCGGTCGCTCGGCCGTGCATCTCGTAGGCTTGATTGACCGCCCACAAGTAGCCTTCAGCTTCGACAACCCACGAGGCGTACTTGGGCGGCATCTTCGCGATCGGGAGCCTGATCTCCGCAGACACGTTGACCGAGGCGCTCCCTCGGAACGACCCGCCTCCAGCTCCACCACCGCCAGCAACACAGGCGGATGAAAGCGACGCAGCAGCAAGGACGGCAGTAAGTGCAAGACGAGTCATTTTTAGTTCCTTCATTGATTACCCGGAGGTCCGCGACATCATAGAGCGCCGCGGAGCAAGTGGTACTGACCCGACAAGCTGTCTGCTGCCAGGCGTCTCAGTGACGTTCGCAAACCTCGCCCATTCACTTCGCGACGCCCTCGCGCGACCGTGATGAGGCGTCCCTCACGAGGCTGCCGTCATCGCGCGCGAGCCAGGTCGCGATCAGACAACCCACCATGCAGCCCAGGCCGTTGCGCCACACGTCGGCGAACGATGTGTAACGGTAGCGCGTGAGCAGCTGCGCGAGCTCGAGCAGCACGCTGACGCCAACTCCGATCACCAGGCTCTCGGCCGCCCGGCGCAGCATCCCAGCGTGCCGCCACAGCCCGAAGCCGACGCCGAGTGGGAGCAGCATCAGGAGGTTCAGCGCGAAGTCGCGGTCGAAGCGGATCGCGCCCGTGTTGGTGCGCGGAAACCAGGACCAGTCGATGCGGGCAATTCGTCGGGCGACCCCAAACCGCGTCAGCTGGTAGTTGAACCGCCATTGCGTGGCCACGATCGCAATGCACACCGTGCCAATGGCGATCGCCAGGCCAAGCCGTTCAATGCGGGTCCGAGGAGATCGCGTCGACTTCAACTGCCGTGCACGCTACCAGGTACCGGTGCATTGCAGGATGTACACGCGTGTCGCGCTCGACAGTGACGACTGGCGGTGGCACGGCATGTATCCTCCACGTGCATGCGCCGTCTGCTCCTGCTCCCACTCGTCCTGCTGGGCGGATGCCGCTACCGTTTCGAATCGCTGGAAGCCGATGGTGGTACTGACACTCCGCCGCTCGCGGCGACGTGCGGTGATACCGCGCTGTTTGAAGAGAGCTATACGTGCACACCGACGGCTCCCGGACCTGCGGCACACCTGATGTTCTCGCTCGGCGCCGCGACGACGTGCTCGTGGCTGACCGTCACGTCGGACACCGGCGTGGTCACGGGTCTGCCCTCACAGCTCGGCACATGCACCGCGGAGCTCATGGTCGAGAGCACCAGCGGAGAGATGCAGGTCGTGCAGTGGGCGATCAAGGTCATCACCGTGGTCAAGCAGATCGACATCGGCGCACGTCACGCATGCGCCCTGTCCACCGCCGGCACCGTCCGATGCTGGGGGCAAAACGTCGATGGCCAGCTCGGTTACAACGACCGCATTGATGTTGGCGATGGCGCGCCTGGGCGATCGATTCGAGACATGGGCGACGTGCCCGTCGGTGGCCGCGTCACGCAAATCTCGCTTGGCTACCTGACCACGTGTGCGCTCCTCGATACCGGTGGCGTGCGGTGCTGGGGACCCGGTGACAATTCACGGCTCGGTTACGAACACCTCAACGATGTCGGTGCTGGCGACGTCGGGGGCTCGATCATCGACAACGGGGATCTCCCGCTCGGTGGCAAGGCGATCAAGATCGCGACTCTGGGCGGCACCGGCGGGTGTGCGTTGCTCGAGACCGGTGCGGTGCGCTGCTGGGGTCTGTGGCACGGTCATGGGAACACGACGCAATTGCGCGGCGCCGCGATCGTCGCGGCCGGGGACGTCCCGATCGGTACCGGTCCCATCGTTGCCATCGCGGGCGGCTACAGTCATGCGTGCGCACTCACCCAGCAGGGCACGGTTCGCTGCTGGGGAATCGGAGGCGATGGCGAGCTCGGCTACGGGGATGGCTTGGATGTCGGCACGAGCGGCACCGATCCGACGATCGCTGCCGCGGGTGATGTCCCGATCGGAGGCACGGCCGTTCAGATCAGCACGGGCGACATGACGACGTGTGCCGTGTTGCAGGGCGGTACGCTGCGCTGCTGGGGCGCCAACAACGGTGGGCAGCTTGGATACAACGACACGCTTTCTGTCGCCGACGGCACGGCGAATCGCAACATCGTTGATCTCGGTGACGTCCCCGTCGGCAAGCAGGTCCGCTCCGCGTGGGCCGGCGAACAGCACACATGCGCAGCACTCGTCGATGACAGTGTCCGCTGCTGGGGATTCAATTTCGTGGGTCAGCTCGGCTACGACGATACGTTGAACGTCGGAGATGGCAGCCGCTCGATCATCGCGGTCGGTGATGTTCCGGTCGGTGGCCCAGTGCTCGATGTCGTGACAACCGACTGGGACACCGGCTTCACCTGTGCTCGCATGGTCAATCGCAGCCTCCGGTGCTGGGGCGAAAACTCATTTGGTCAGCTCGGTCGCGATCACACACTGATCATCGGTGACGGCGGTGCAGGCGGCACGATCGCAGCCAGCGGTGATCTTCACCCGTTCGCGGACTGACGAGTCAGCGCGCCGTCGTTGCCGTAGGCCGCGATCGCCTCGCGCGACGTGAGCTCGATCCTGTTGCCCGCGAACTCCGCGAACAGCCTGCGATGCGCGGAGAGCGAAAGCGGGTCGGTGCGTGTGGCGTAACCCGCAATCCAAGCGATCAGCATCTCGAGGTTCGCGTCTTGTGCCGCCCGCGACTCGTATTTGTGCGGCTCCCACGGCCGGGTGCGCGCGTTCTCGATGCAAGCGTCGATGCCTGGATTCAGGAACACGAGCGTCGCGCCGCGCGCACCGACGAGTGCGAGCAGATCCGCGTAACAGCCTTCGATGACCCACCGAGTGTTGGCTTCGGTGAAGGAGCGGATGTCGCGTTCGCTGTCGGCGAGTGCACGACGCGAGGGCGGCGAGCTCGGCAACCACGCGAGCGGATCGAGATCGAGATGTGCCAGCCCGTAGCCTGCCGCAAGCCGCGTGGCCAGCGTCGATTTTCCAGATCCCGAGTTACCGACGAGGAGAAATCGCGTCATGGCAGCTGCGCCTCCTTTCAGCGCTTCAGGGGCGCGATGACTCGATCACCGAGCGCACGTCCCACAGCTCGGGGAAGAAGATGTTCGATACGAGCTTCTCGAGGTACGCGACGCCCGCGGTGCCGCCGGTGCCACGCTTGCTGCCGATCACGCGCGACACGACCTTGACGTGACGGTAGCGCCATAGCGCATACGCCTCGTCGACATCGATCAGCTTCTCTGCGAGCTCGTATGCGTTCCAGTAGATCATCGGCTCGTCGTAGACCTTCTTCAGCGCCGCGACGATATCGGGATGCGGAACGTGTGGCTTGGTGACGTCGCGGTCGAGCACCTCGCGTGGGATCGACATGCCACTGCGGGACAGGAAGTGCAGGTACTCGTCGTACAGGGTCGGCGCTTCGAACACTTCCTTCACCGCTGCGTGCGCCGCCGGATCGTGGTCAAACACCGCGAGCATCCGCGGGTCCTTGTTGCCGAGGATGAACTCGATCATCCGGTTCTGGAACGACTGCATGCCACTCGCCGGCCCGAGTACGTGACGGAACTGGACGTACTCGCTGGGCGTGAGCGTGGCGAGCACGCTCCACTGGTTCATCAGCTGGTTCTGGATGTGCGAGACACGCGCGAGGATCTTGCAGCAGGCTCGCGCGTCCATACGTTGCAGGGCAGCGATCGCTCCGCGCAGCTCGTGGAGCACGAGCTTGAACCACAGCTCCGACGTCTGGTGCTGCACGATGAACAGCAGCTCGTCGTGGTGCGGAGGTGACGCGAGCGGGCGCTGCACGGATAGCAGCTGCTCCAGCCTGAGGTATGTCTTGTAGTCGAGCTTGCCCGCGAGATCGGCGGTGTCGTCGTCTTTCGAGCCACTCATCTGATGGGCCTATAGCACGCTCACCCCGTCGTCGGGCGCACCGCGTAGCGCTCGCTGAACAGAGATTTTCGGGCATCTACGAGCAGTCGCCTCGACAGCTCGTGACAGTCTCCGGTGACTCGCACAGAAAGTCGCCGCAGACCGGCGCAGGTGCACCGCAGTCACCTGGGCAGAGCCGCTGCGTCTCGATCGGCTGACAGGTACCGTCGCCACACCGCGACAATGCTGGATCGCAAGTCATGACGAGCCCCGAGGGTCGTCACGTTCGCCCATGCAGAGCCATTCCACTCCCACGTGTCGCTCAGCGCGACGGCGTTTGCACTGCCGCCGAACAACACGACACGCTCACGGACTGCATCAAAGGTCAGTGCGTGACCGCTGCGGTTGCCGGGATTGTTGGTACTGGGTGTGACGTTCGTCCAGGCAAGACCGTTCCACTCCCAGGTGTCACCGAGCGCCGTACCGCTCGAGGTGCCGGCGAACAGCACAACCCGTGCGCGTGTTGCATCGTAGGCCAGTGAGTGCAGCGAGCGAGCGAGCGGCTTGAACACGGCGGGCGTCACGTTCGCCCAGCTTGTACCGTCCCACTCCCACGTATCATTGAGGTCCACATTGCCGACGCCGGCACCGCCGAACATCACGACGCGACCACGCACAGCGTCGTACGCCATCGCAAGCGCATCGCGCGCGGGCGGGCTGCCGGCTGCTGGCGTGACCTGGGACCACGAACTGCCGTCCCACTCCCACGTGTCATTGCGTTTGCCCCCGTTTGCAACGCCGCCGAACATCACGACACGTCGACGCGCGGCATCGTAGGCCATCGCGTGCCCCGTGCGCGCGAGCGGGTTACCGGATGGCGGAGTCACATCATGCCATCCGATCCCATTCCACACCCACGTGTCCGCGCCTGCCGCGGAAGCGCTGAACACGACGGTCTCGCCGCGTGCGGCGTCATATGCGAGCGCGTGTCCCGCTCGCGCCGCCGGGTTACCTGACGCAGGCGTCACGTTGTTCCAGGCGCCGCGGTGCCTCTCCCACGTATCACGCAGGCCGCCAGATCCGCCGAACAGGACGAGTCGTCCTCGCGCACTGTCGTAGGTCATCGCGTGAGAGCTCCGCGCGCCTGGCGTCGAGGCCTGCGCCGCACTCCAGTGCGCTGCCTCGAGCAAGCATGTCGCGCACCCGTCATGGCTCTGAGCGTCGCCGTCGTCGCAAGGCTCGCCACGCGTCACGTCGACATATCCGTTGCCGCAGGTCTCGTTCTACCGGCAGTCATAAAAGCAACCATCGCCTGGCGCCACGTTGCCGTCGTCGCAGACCTCGTTGGAGTCGGTCAACTGATCGCCGCAGCGAGGCAGCTGGCACGTCGGACGACACGCATCGGCGGCGTTCGCGTTGTCTACCCCATCATCGCATTGCTCGAACAGCGACGCGTCGCGGATGCCGTCACCGCAATAGGGAGCCTTGCAGTTGGCCTGACACCCGTTTCCGTCGACCACATCGCCGTCATCGCACTGCTCGCCCTTGGCGACATCGACAAAACCGTTGCCGCACGTTTCGAGCGACTTGCAATCGCCACTGCAGCCGTCGCTGCCGACACCAGGTTTCCGTCGTCACACGTCTCGTTCGTGTCGGTGACCCCATCGCCACATCGCCGGGGCTGACAGGTGGTGCGGCACGCCGCATCAACGGCGTCGGAGTTCGCCGGACCGTCGTCGCACTGCTCGAACCGATCCGCATCGATCACACCGTCGCCACACACCGGCGAAGCGCAGCTCGCCTGGCAACCGTCGCCGGACACGAGGTTGCCGTCATCGCACGCCTCGCCCTTGACGACATCGACAAATCCGTTGCCACACATCTCGTTCGACAAGCAGTCCGCGCTGCACCCATCCCCGTGGAACCGGTTGCCGTCGTCGCAGACCTCGAGGGTGTCGATCGATCCGTTGCCGCAGCCTGCAGGCAGGCACACACCATCGAAACAGGCACCGTCCGACACACCCGGGTATGCGCAGGCGGCCTGCTCGTCTTTGCCCTGGCACTCCGAGATTTGCGTCGACGTCGCGCAGCCAGCGTGCGCGTAATCGCAAACGTTCCCTGCGGGACACACCACACCGTCCATGCAGGTCACGGTGGCCGGTTGAAGACACGCGGTGGCCAGGAAGCAGAGCCAACACGCAGCGCAGGTCCGCATGACAAGGTCCAAAACGCAGCGCATCGTGACGAAGATACTTCGGAAGCGCGCACTCGCGCGAGGGTCTCGCCCGACCGAAGAATTCGTAGTGTCAGGGACACCGGCGCGGGACGTCTCGGTCACCGCGCGGCGCGGCACGGATAACGTCCGGTTAACGGACAGTATGAAGCCGAGCACTCTGGCCCGGTACGAATTGTAGACCACGTGCCCTGCCCGTCTCGCCGCGTGGGCTAATACGGTGCCCCGATGCCGCGACGGCGTGACGCCACACTCAAGGTCAGATCCGACTTCAAGAAATTCATCGCTCGGCAGCAGCGCGACATCGTTCCGGGCAAGACGGGCCTCGACGAGCTTCCCGCACCGCTGGGCGTGGCTCGCCGCGCGGACTGGGTGCAGGAGGTTGCCGTCGTGCTCGGCGCCCAGTCATTCGCGAAGACGATCGCGCGCGTGAGCAACGACCACTATTTCTGGGACAAGCGCCTGTGGCCGTACGCGTACATCGTGGCGCGGACGTACGAGGACGATCCGATCCTGCAGGTGGTCAGTGGGAAGTACGCGGGTCAGATCCTGCTCTTCAGCCACGACTCCTATCACTCGTGGTTCGAGGAGCTCACGAAGCTCGTTGACGGATCGTTTACTCGAAACGAGTCTCACGTGACCTTCCGGGACGCTTCAGGGTCCACAACAACTGGCTCGTGTACGAGACCCCACCCCGCGAAGTCGAACGGGAAAAACGCCGTGCCGCCGAGGAAGCCGCGGCCTTCGGGGTGGGCAGGAGGATCAGCGGCGTCATCCGCATGCCTACCCCATTGGCCGTTGCCGAGGGGCGCCAGTCGACGTAGCGTGGTCTCACGCGATGTCGGACAACAACAAGCAAAAGACCGCGTTCCTCCAGGGTCCGGCGATCCCGAAGCGGCCCGACGCGGGAGGCACCACCGACGCGGTGCTACTGGCGATCTATCCGCCCGGCCAAGGTATGGGGCGCCGGTTCACGCTGAGCAAGATCGAATACTTCATCGGCCGGCTCGACGACATCGACATCCCGCTCGAGGGCGAGGGCCTGTCCCGCAAGCACGCGCGCATCTTCCGCGACTCGCTCGGCTGGTCGGTTGAGGATCTCGGCTCCACGAACGGTACGCACATCAACGAGGTCAAGATCACCAAGCAGCGGCTCAACGACGGCGACTCGTTGCGCTGTGGCGTCGCGATCTGCAAGTTCCTGTCGGGCGACAACGTCGAAGCCCACTACCACGAAGAGATCTACCGGATGTCCGTGACCGACGGCATGACCGGCGTCCACAACAAACGTTTCTTCCTCGAGTTCCTCGAGCGTGAAGTGGCCAGTGCGGTTCGCCAGGGCACGCCGCTCTCGCTGATCATGGTCGACATCGATCACTTCAAGAAGATCAACGACACCCACGGCCACCTCGCAGGCGACGCCGCGCTCAAGGAGCTGTGCGCCCGGCTCAAGCCGCGCATCCGTACCACCGATCTGATCGCTCGTTACGGCGGCGAGGAGTTCGCCGTCGTGCTGCCCCAGACCGCTCGCGAGGGCGCGTTGCAGATCGCGGAGGTACTGCGCTCGCTCGTCGAGAGCGCACCGTTCAGTTACGAACAGCTCCAGATCCCGGCCACGATCAGCCTCGGCATCGCGACGGTCGAGCCCGGCGGCGAGGCGCCGACCCCGACAGGTCTCATCGGGAAGGCCGACGCGAATCTTTACGAAGCGAAACGTTCGGGCCGCAATCGAACGGTCGGCTAATTACGGCTTGATCGATTCCTTGATGAGCTGGAGCACCTTCGCCTTGTCGACGTGCGGGTTCGTCGGGCGGAAGTTGCCGGTCGGCGACCACAGAAAGTCGACGTGCGCGTTGGTGTTGTCGGTGCAGTAGCGGCCGCCGAGGACCTTGCCCTCGCTGTTGAGCTCTAGGATGTAGTGATAGTCGTCGGTCGCCGTGTTGTTCGACCAGCCGACCGGCTCGGCCTCGGCACCTGACTCGCTGAGGTACGTGACCGTCATGCGGACTTCGTAGAGCTTCTTCGCGTCGGGGTTGCAGGACCACTTGGTCAGGTTGGCGGTCTGGCCGACGCACTGGTTCGCTGCCGTCCTCGAGACTTCGCGCTGCTGCGTGACGTCGTAACCGAGGATGCCTTGGTTCCAGACCTCGTAGTTCGCGGTGCGGTCCTCGATGAGCGGCGCTTGGCGGAGACCCAGGAAGTTCGTCACGATGACGTGGAGCGAGCCCGGGTTGACGTCGGAGCACTCGTCGTTGGCCGAGCCATTGACGTCGTGGGTGATCTCTTCGTTGTTGCAGCGGCCACCGAGCATGACCGCGTCCGTGTCGTCGTAGATGTTCTGCGTGAGCGCCTTGATGTCGGCGACACCGAACGTGACGCCGTTGAGCGTGACGGGCCGCTGCGGCTCGGGCGAGTGCAGCGAGGCGGGCGCCCATGCGTGGCAGGTACCCCACCAGGTCTGGATGCCGTCGATGCCCTTGCTGCGGTCGGGGCCGTAATCGTCGACGACGCCGTCGTTGTTGTTATCGCGGCCGTCGTGCATCTCGGAGATGCCGTGGAACTCGGTCATCTGCCACTTCGCGGCCGGACCAGCGCACTGGTAGTACGTGTCCCACGCCTGCTTGGCTTCGCCACCGTGGAAGCTCGCGGGTTGCGTCGCACAACCCTGCGCGTTGTTGAAAGCTTGGTCGTACTTCTCGAGCGGCGACTTCTCGCTCGCTCCCTGCCAGCGATTGTTGTGCGAGCCTTGGCCAGACGGCCAGTAGGTGTCCGCCCACGCGACCGGCACTTGCGCGCTCACCTGCGGGAAGCGGCTCTTCCAGACCGGCGTCTCCAGCTTGCCCTTCTTGGGCAGCGACGCGAGCTTGTACTCGAGGTTGTTGGCGAAGTAGCGCGGGTCGTTCGTCCCGTTCCAGCCGTCGGCCTTGCCGCCCGCGGTGGGATCGGCGCAGTCCGCATCGCCCGGGAGGCATGCTTCCTCGGCATCGGTGGCACAGCCGACCAGTGCAGAGACGAGCGAGAGGCCAAGACCGGCGAGGAGGTTGCGCTTCATGGCAGACCTCATGAGCAGGGGCCGTGCCGGGGGCCGCGGCGTGGATCTTCACCAGTTTGGACGCCAAGGCGCACTTGCCGGCGACTCCAGGAGCCGCCGTGATCGTGGGCTGGATCAGCCAGTCCCGCGATGACGCGCGGCGTCGCTTGGCTCCTCGTTCTCGATGGTGTTCCATGCGCACCGTGAGAACACGTCGGCTGTGCTTCACGCTCTTGGTCCTCGCCCTCCCGCGCCTGGCGAGTGCGAATGCTGCCGCACCTCCTCGCCCGCCGAGTCTGAGTGCGGTCGGCGCCGCCGCCGCCAAGACCGAGCTCGTCGTCGATAGCGCCACGCTGCGCATCGACTGCAAGGGCAGCGACGCCTGTGCACTCGAGGTTCACTACTCGATCAGCAATCCAACCGATGCCGAGCTCGGCGGCACTGCGGCGTTCTACGGGAGGTCGACGTTCGAGATCAAGGTCAACGTCGATGGTGCTCCCGCGAACGTCGGGATCGACGAGCAAGCGGGTGCCGCCTTCGATGCATCGGTCGAGCAGGCGAGCGAGGGCCGCCGTCTCTACGGGATGGGCTCGAGCGACCGCCAGGGTTTCGCGGTGAGCGTCGCACCGCACGCGACCGCGAAGGTCGTCGTGACCGGCACGCTCGTTCCCAACATGCGCCGTGGCTACGACGGGTTTGCACCGATGGCGGATCGGGCTCGTCACATGGCGCTGACGCCGGACGCGCCGAAGAGCTCGCGCCTGCAGCTCGAATATATGGTCGCGCCGATCCGGACCTGGGGGGCGGTGCCAAAGGACATGGCGTTCACGTTCGTGCACCCAGCGGGATGGGATCCGAGCGTCCACGGCGCGGACGACCTTCGCGTCAGTACCGCCAGCGACGGTCGCACAGTGCGCGAGGGCAAGGTACCGACGACGATCGACTCGCTCAGCATCGATGTCGATCTCGGCGAGGTTGGCCAGCGGATTCGCGGCGGCGTGTTCGCTGGCATCGGCGGCAATGTCGACGATGCGACCGGCGTTCGCATGCGCGTCGGTGGCGAGCTCGCGTGGCGCCGTTCGTATCTGACGTCGCTCGCCCTCGAGGTCGAGACCGGATCGCCGACGAGCTACGTGATCATTCCCGCGGTGCACGCCGCGACGCCGTGGATCGTCATCATCCCCTCGCTCGGTGCGGGCGTTGGCGTCCCGATGCGCGTGTCACCGACGTTCGAGGTCGGTGGCCGCATCCAGCTCGACGCGCACTTCGGGCCCATTGGCTACTTCGTCGCGTTCGACTGGTATCCCGGCATGGAGGCGGGACCACGCCGCTTCGAGGTCGCGATGATGGCGCAACTATCGATCTAGCCGACGCGGTTGCGATACGTTCGGCGCAATGGAGTTTTCGGATCTCGATAGCGAACAGCGGCTCGCGTTCTGTCAGCAGCGCCTTGGCTCGTGGAGCGGCGTCCTCGGTGGACAGGTCGTTACCAACAGCGACGACGACCAGGTCGAGCTTCGCACCCGCGTCGGCGAGCGCGCGACGCGCGTGGTCGTCGACTACGACACCGGCTGGACCGACATTCAGACGAAGGTCGCCAACACGACCGGCGTGCTGGTGCTGTGGTGGGACCCCGACAAGCAGCCCAACAACAACGCCCACGATCCCGAGTGGGACAGTGGCAGCGAGCAGCGCATGTTCCTGGCACCGGGCCTCTACATCGAGGAGTACCCCGACGAGGCGAAGGCGATGTGGGAGCTCGTCGGGCGCCTGCCCCAGCCGCTCGTCCAGGAGATCATCCAGGCGATGCCGACGCGCATCTCATACCTCAAGGTCGATGCCGACATGATCGAGATGCGCTTCCAGCCGAACTTCGATCAGCTTCCCGACCCCGCATCGCTACAGTGGGTGTTCGCGATGGCCGACCGCATCGCGCGCCACTTCGAAGCCGGAACGGACTCGGTCTCGTCGAAGCCGAAGCTCTACATCGCGGGCAAGGCCGCAAACATCGCGAACATGGCGAGCTGTCCGCACTGCAACACCGTCGTCGATCTGAGCGAGGGCTCGTTTTGCTACAACTGCGGCGCGCCGATGAAGCCGAAGGTCTGACGCCGATCTAGAGCCAGTTGCCCTCAAGATCGAGATGCCACGCCTGGCTCGCCGAGCACGACGTGCCCATCGGTCGGACCTCGATCGTCACGTTGCGGCTGTCGTCGGCGCCGTTCGGAATGAAGCCCTCGCCCCACTCGGCGCGGACTTCCTTCACGTTGCCGTTCGTCGTCACCGTGCCGGTCGTCGTGTTGCACTCGATCGTATCGGTCGCGGAGTTCACGTAGACGAACGTCTCGAAGCCAGCGCCTGCCGGCATCGTGAGCTTGGCGGCCAGCCGCAGCGCGAGGCCCGGAGAGTCGCTGAAATCCTCGGTGACACGCACGCGGTACCACGCAGCCTGGTAACCATCCGCGCTGAGCGTCATCGCGCCGGTGTCGCCGCTCATCGTGCCGAGCATCTGCGCACCGCTGCAGGTCGACGCCGACACGCACGTGTTGAGCGCCATCGCATCGGGCGACGTGCTGTCGATGCCGGCATCGCGACGCGCCGGCGCATCGACGCTCCCCGCGGCAGCAGCATCGACGGTTGCGGCGTTGTCCGCAGAGGCACAGGCAGCGAGACCGATGACCAGCAGAGCGAAGCGCGTCACGGCCGGGAACCTACACCAAAGGTCACGAATTCAAATCACCGTTTTTAGGAGTGGTGCGGATCTCGTGGTGATTGCGCACGAGTGTGCGCACTCCATCACAGCGGCGTGGGCGTGAACGACGCGTGATAGACGGGCGCCCGCGCGTTGCGGTTCGACATGGTCGGGCCGACGACCTGAAACGCGACATGCAATGTTCCGTCGGCCACCGCCGTTCCCGCGCTGACCTCGGCGAGTCGTCCAGGTCACAGCAGTCGCGGCCCGGCGATGCAGTCGCCCCGGCGCGACCACGAGCAGCTCGTCATTGGCATCGATCACCATCGCAGCCGACGCCGCGAGCACGTCGCTCGCGATCAACGTCTCGACCCAACCGTTGCCGGTACGCGTCGTGTGCCACAGCTCGCCACCGCCGGCGGTCACGCTGTTGTACGACAAGATGTGCGGCTGGCCCGCGCTGTCGAGCACCAGCCCGAGCGGCCGCGCGACCGGCGCGGTGCGCGGCACTTCGATCGTGACGGTGCCGCTCGCGTCGCGATGCGCGTAACGCATGCGCGAGGTGCTCGAGGTCGGTGAGTCCGGAATCATCGTGTTGCCGACCACGTGGATCGCGCCGTCGGCATCGACCTCCATGAACGACTGGCTCGTCGAGTCGGTGAAGATCGGCGTCTTCGTGCCGTCGGCGGCGACGAGCTTGCCGTTGCTCATCACCACGGGCTCGCCCGCATCGTCGAGGGTCATCGCGAGTGCTCCCGAGGACATGTAGCCCGAGTCGACGGAGCGACCGACCTCGCGCCGCCCCGCGGGATCGAGTCGCACGTAGTAGGCCCGCTGCGTCCGCGTGGCCCAGCCACCACCGAACAGCACGTGCGTGCGATCGGCATCATCGACGCGCAGACGCGGCCAGTAGCCCCACTCGGGACCGCACGCCTGGATGCTGCGCTTCCATCCCGTGGTCGCGTCGTGGTTCGCGAGCATCAGCGAGTCCGACGAGTACGCGCTTGCTACAGCGACGTTTCCTCGAAGCTGACGTGGACGTGATCGTAGTGGTTCGCCGTCACGCCGCCGCGGTCTTCCATCGGGTCCCAGCCCGAGCCGTCGTTGTAGCGCTGCCGCCAGATCACGTACATCACGCCGTAGTCGGGGAAGTGGTCGAGCGCGAATGCCGCGACCTCGTCGCCGAGCTCGTTGTTGTCCGTCGCGACCTCGCCAAACGCTTCGGTCACGAGGATGTCGATCGCGCGATCGGCGGTTGGATGATGTCCCGCGCGCGTGCCGATCGTGCAGGCGCCAGTTTCGCCACACACGGCGTTCGCGAGGCGCTGGACATGCGGCAGCACGTCGGGCCCGATGATGTCGACCGCCACCGGTTCGCCACCCGAGCCACCGTCGCCACTGGTGCCGTCGTGGATCGCGCCGGTGCACGCAGCCAGGGTGGCAAGCGCAGTAGCCAGCAGCGAACGCATCGGGCGGCAAGGGTGCAGTGCGCGTGCCCGGCGAAGCTACCGACATCACGTGACGTGCGTGCGCCAAGACGTCACGCGCCAGTCAGGGCTTGCTCAGCTTGTCGAGCATCTTGCCCGCGCGCCTGGGCGAGACGTGCTTCTTGAACTTCATCGTCGGGTACGTGGCGGCGATCGGGCCCTTCTTGCAGATATGAAGACAGTCAGTCGCGACGACCCGGATCGGCGTGGGCAGCGTGGCCGCGTACGTGCGCGCTGCATCGAGCGTCGCCCGCGATTCCTCGCGTCGGCAGCAGTCGCGTCCGACGCAGACGACCAGCGCGGGCCCGTCGAGCCCACGCTGCTGCATGTGCTTTCGGAGCTTGCGCTTCTTGCTCACGACAAACCGTACCGCCATCCGAGCGAACCGCACGCCCGGCGGTCAACGCGTGAGTTTGCGTGCGATGGCCGTTCGGGACGAGCTTCGTGAACGTATCTACATGTTGTCGAATCTTTTGTTTCTTCTACGCAGTAAAAATTGCTTTCACGCAACTGACGTAGATCGATCTCTCCAGCGGTTCCAGCACCTTGGCAAAGCTACGGGTTTGGTCCACCGCTTGTACTAGGAACCTCCCATCAACATGCGCCACATCAACTCGCTTATCACGGTCCTCGTCCTCTCCTTCGCCACGCTCCTCTCGGTTGGCTGCGCTGCCGGTGGCGACGAGCTCGCTGACCTCGAGGACGGCGAGTCGAGCGCGACCTCGCCGGGCAAGATCGACCTCTACCAGTCGGGCGACGGTCAGTGGCGCTTCCGCGTGGTGGCGGGCAACGGTCGCACGCTGATCTCGTCCGAGTCGTACGTGTCGAAGCAGGGCGCCGAGAACGGCATCGCCTCGGTCCTCGAGAACGGCGTCGACCCGGCGCAGTACCAGCTCAACCAGACCGCGACCGGCAAGTACAACCTCCGCCTGCGCGCGGGTAATTACGAAGTCATCGGCTTCACGCAGAGCTACGCGACCAAGTCGAGCGCGACCCGCGCCATCGGCTCGTGCGTCCGCGCCCTCGAGACCTACCTCGACGCGACCTACGCGGGCCAGGCCACGCAGCAGAACTAATCTCGCGAGCTTGTCAGCGTTCACCGGCTGACCTGCTCAACCATCAGCTCGTCCGTGGCTCACCCACGGACGGGCTGTTTCTTTTTTCGGTGAACGTCCGCGGTTCAGAGTCGCCAGCTCGCGCCGAGCGACGCGGCTTGCTCGCCGACAACCGAGACGTCGACCACGATCGTCAGGCCCATCGAGGTCGCCACGCTGAGGCCAGCGCCGAGCTGGAAGTGCCGCGTGTCGGTACCAGTGGCGTCGGCATCGTCGACGGTCCACCACACCGGGCCGCCGAAGCCGCGCGCGAGCACGTAGGGGCTCCAGATCTTGGCGAGCGTGCGGCCGGCGATCGCGCCGATGCGCGCGTCACCGGCGACGAAGCGGGGCTTCTCGGATGCACCCGCCTCGTGCGTCGAGGCCACGGCGATGCTCACGCCGGCCGAGCCAGTCACGAACCAGGTGCCGCCGAAGGTCCACTGCCGTGATGCGCCGATCGAGGAGACGAATCCGGGCGCGATGTCGTGCGTGCCGAGCATGCCGTCGCTCGCGAGGCGACCGTCGACGAGCGCCCCTGCTGACGCGCGGACGCTCCAGCCCGTCGGGTGTGCGTAGCCTGCGAAGGCGGTCACCGCCTGTTCGGTGAGCTCGAAGGTGTCGGCGCCGTCGAATCGGACACGCGTGCGCATCGCGCCTGCTGCTGCGCCAACGAAGTACGTAGAGCTGTGGGTCTCGCCTTCACACCCGGTCGGACCGACCGGCGCAACGACGCCTCAGGCTTCCGCCCGCCGGCTGTCCTGCGTCGCGACTGCTGCGAGGGCGAACAGGACGATCGGACTGCGCATGGGACAAGCGTACTCTGATACCAATCACGCATGCGCGCATGCGTATTGATCGCGCTCGCCGCCTGCGGAGGCGCCACACCGGCGCCGCGCTCGACGGAGGTCGCGATGCCACTGCCCGTACTCACGCTGCCGCTGATCGCGGGCGGAACGTGGGCGTCCGCGAGCGCGCGTGGCCAGGTCCTCGTGATCGATGTATGGGCCACGTGGTGCAAGCCGTGCAGCAAGGGCTTCCCGAAGCTCGATGCACTCGCCGCACGGCAGACGGATGTGGCGGTCGTCGCGATCACCATCGACGAGGATGCGACTGCGATTCGCGATTTCCTCGTGGAGTTCCCGCTCGCGATTCCCGTCGCGCAGGATACAGAGCACGCACTCACGCGCCCGCCGCTCAACATCGCAAAGCTGCCGACGGTTCTGATCGTCGATGCAGAGGGTGTGATCCGGCGTCGCATCGAGGAGCCGGGCGAGCGCGAGTACGACGGGCTCGATGACATGGCGAACAGCGTCAAGCACTAGCGATCGCGATCGGAGATTTGCGGAGCCGAGCGGCACCCCGCGATGATCGATGAACCGTGGGCGGCGGCCGGGAACCGCATCGGCCTCCCGCTGTGGGAGCTCACCCCGTTCGATGTACCCGGCGAGCACCGCGAGGCAGCGGCACGGCGCACGTGCTGGGGGATCGACAGACCACTCACGTCGTGCGCACGCAACTTTTGCAGCGCGGTCGTCAGGTGCGCAGGGACCCCGGACAGGGTGAGCCGAGCTGAGCGAGCATGCCCAGTTGAACGCACGGCCCGCGCGTTCGGGAAGCTTTACTGCCGGGACAGGCGGGCCTCGGCTCCATCCACGCCCGCCGGATCGCGCCAGCGCCACTCGAAGGTCGCGCCGCGCGCCCGCGGGATGATCATCACGCCACCATCGACGCAGCGCCCATCGGGGTCGTCCGTGATCCGCTCGCGACCGATCATGAAGTCGCCCTCGTCGGGCTCACGGATCACCCGCCCGCTGCAGGCGAGCGACGGGTACGTGATGGTTCCCAGGTCCTCGCCGATGTCGGCAGTCGGCCGCAGGGTCAGCACCATGGCCCACGTGCTTCCATTATCGAACTGGCGGCCGGTCCCGACCCAGCGTTCGACGCTGGAGCTGGTCCGGATCGCGGTAGGCGCAGGAGCTGCGTTCGAGATCGGAGGCGGTGGCGTCGTCCCACTCCAGCACCCGGTCACGAGCGCTGCCCACAGGACACGCTGCATCCCCCGCAGTGTAGCGCGGCCCACGGCGGTTTCGCCGCCGCGTCAGAAGACCGCGCACTCCGAACGCATTGCACGCGTCGGCCTTCCTCATTTTCAGCCACCTGCTATTGCTAGGGATGCTTGCAAAACGTGCAGAGGGCCGGGTGGTGCTTCGTCCGGAGGTTCCGTTCAACGGGATCAAGGTGTTCTCGGCGACTCTGTTCAACGAGCGTCAGCTTCTCGGCGACAAGGTCACGGCGTGGATCGCGGACAACCCGCGCAATGAGGTCACCGAGATCATCGTCACCCAGTCGAGCGACGCCGCATTTCACTGCATCGCGCTGACGGTGTTCTACCGGGCTGCGAAGCCCGCCAACAGCTAGAGCAGCATCACCGGCGCGCAGGTCGAGACGCCGGCGCCGACGATCGTCCGCGACGTGCCGACGGAGTTCGTATCGATCGTGCTCTTGATCGCACCGGTCGTGCCGTCGACCTGGTAAACGATCGTCGCCTGGTCCGAGTCGCGCTTGAGGAAGACCCAGAAGTCGCCGCCCCACGACGCGAACGCCCAGGTCTGCGGCGAGCCGATCGGCGTCGCAAGGTTGATCGTCTGCAGCGTGGCGCCGGTCGCCTTGTTGATCCTCTCGAGCCGCGGCGTGCTGCCACGCGGGATGTAAGCCCACAGCTCGGCCTTCGCGTTCCCACTGAGCTCGGCCCACCCGCTCATCGACCCGATCACGGTGGACTGGATCGTCTGCGTCGATAGCGACGCGAGAGTCACGCTTGTCGCGTCGGTATCGGGACCGCCCGCGATGAACATCGTGTCCTCTTCGCCTTCGACCTCGTTGGTCGAGAACGCGATGCCGAACTCCTTGAGGTTGTTCTGCGTGGTCCAGTTGGTCGCCGTGCAGGCGAGCGTGTTGGTGTCGACGGCGAATAGCTGCGGCGGAACCGCGTTGGTGTAGTCGCTGTAGAGGACCCACGCCACCGCATTGCGATCGAGGCCCATCGAGAATGGCTGGAAGAACGCGCTGCTGCCGGGGCAGTTCAGGAAGCCGACGGTGGTGAACGTGCCGGTCGCCGGATCGAACTTCGCGACGCGCTTGTTCGCCTCGAGCGTCCACACGAGCTTGGCCGACGTGGTGCAGCCACCGCCGCTGACCGAGCTGTCGAAGAAGCCGTTACTGCCGCCCCCGCCATCACCGTCGCCGCTGCCGTTGCCGCCGTCCACGCCATCACCGCCGCCGCCGCCTGCACATCCGAGGACAACAACGCTGAACGCGACGACACTACGCATCGACCCCCACGGTATCACACGGCGCTACTTCAACTTCATGCCTTTCAGCAGGTCCTCGAACGCGCGCCGGTGTGCGTGCACCGTCGCCTGGCTCCCCACGAGCTTCCAGTAATACGGGCCGGATGGACTCCCGGTGATCGCGGCGAGCATCGACTGCGCGGGCTTGTCGACTGCGTCGGTGCCCGGCATCGCCATCGCGCGATAGTGACCTGTGACACGGACCAGCACGGCATCGTGACCGAGCAGCTTCGTGTTCTCGATCGCGGGTGCGAGCGGCTTGCCATCATCACGCGAGAACTGACCCGTCCAGCGATCGATGTTGTCCTGGTGGCTACCTGCGCCATTGGGCCCGAAGTAGTAGATGACGAGCTCGGCATCGGCGCCGATCTTGAACTGCCCCGCACGCATCTCGCTCGCGGTCGCAACTTCGGTCCAGCCCGCGGGCACCGCGATCGAGTACGGACCGAGTGCGAACCGATCGCCGGCCAGCTTCTCGAGCGTCTTGGCCGCGGGCGCCGGGTGCTGCGCGTTGCGATGCACCTCGTCATCGGGAGGCTGTTCAGTTCTTGCACGGTTCGACCCGTGCACAGCCGGCCCATCGACGGGCTTCCATTCTTGCGCGGGTGGAAGTCCCTGGGGGGATTGCTTCGCGCACGCACACACGCAGGCAACGGCGATCGCGACGAGCTTCATGCGATCGTTGATACCAAGTTTCACGTCGACAAGTTGTAACGACTCGCAGCGAGCAGAACTTGTTAGCGTGGGTTCGATGGCTCACGTGCTCGCAGTCGCTCTGGTCGTGCTCGCCGCGTGTGGCTCGACTTCTGCGCCGGCGCCCGCATCGCGGCCAGCGCCGGCAGTCTCCTCCCCTGGTCCGCTGACGACGCTGCACGCCGGCGTCGCTTGCTACGACTGCCACGTCAACGACAGCAAGGACCTCGACAACAACAAGTGCATCGCGTGTCACCAGCATCAGCCGCTCGCGCTCCACATCCGCGCGGGCAAGGGCCTCCACGCATCCGCGGTCGTGCGCGGCAAGCCGTGTCAGGCGTGTCATCTCGAGCATCGTGGCGCGAGCGCCGACATCCTCGGCTGGAAGAGCATGACCGGCGGACGCGACGGATTCGACCACGACCTCACCGGCTGGCCGCTCGACGGCGCGCATCGCGACAAGGGCTGCGACAGCTGCCATGCGAATGGCTACGTCGGCACCGACCGCCTGTGCGCGTCGTGCCATCCGACGAACCCGCACGCGTTCACGCGGCGCGAGATGCAGGCCTGCGATCGCTGCCACACCACCAGCGCGTGGGCGCCGCCGCGGCCGCAGGTACAACTCATGTTCAACCACAACGATCGGCGGGATGCGCGCATGCCGCTGCTCGGCAAGCACCTCGAGGTCGCGTGCGCGACGTGTCATCCCGCCGGCCGCTTCGGGCTCACGCCTCCGACGAGCCCCGTTGCCTGCGAGGGCTGTCATCAGACACCGCACGCCGGCCACCTGTTCGGCACCGTGCAGTGCGATCACTGCCATTCGCCGACGATGCCATTCAAGCAGATCGCGTTCGATCACAGCGAGCGCACGAAGTTCGATCTGGGGCGGCACGACAAGCTCGCGTGCATGCAGTGCCACACGACCAAGCAGGGCTCGACGAAGCTCGACCGCGCCTGCGAGCAGTGCCACGCCGCTCGCTCGCCGCACAAGAATCGCTTCGATGCGTTCGGCAAGCCGCCGGCGTGCGCGAAGTGCCACTCACCTGGGTTCACCGCGAGCGGCCCGCGATCGAAGTGGCCGGTCAACGTATTCGATCACGGCAAGCACACCCCGTTCAAGCTCACCGGACGACACGCAAATATCCCGTGCGCTGCGTGTCACCGGGTCGGCGGGCCGGTGAAGTTCGAGAAGCTCGCGCCCGCGTCGGAGTGCATGAGCTGTCACGAGCACAGGAAGGCGCATGTGAACGCCGCGCACCCGGACGGTCAGTTCACGAACGCGCAGTGCTCCGATTGCCACAAGTGATCAGCGGCGCATGCGCGCGGTGGACGTCAGCATGTCGTGGTCCGATGCGTCGGTCTTGATGTCGACGGCCGGGCCATCGATCGCGGCGCGGTTCGTCGAGAAGAACACGTAGTCGATCTTCTTGTCGTCCGCGACGCCGTTGTCCCCGTCGGCATGCGCGGTCATCTGACCGTCGCGCGACGCGCCGCTGCGATTGTACTCGGTGAAGTCACCGTTGCCCCGCAACGCGGGGTCGTAGAGCTTGTCGATCGCCTCGGTGGTCGGCTGCGCGTTGAAGTCACCGGCGTAGATGCCGAAGTGGTTCTTGCTTCCGGCGAACCAGTTATCGCGCGCGATCTGCTTGAGCTTGGTGGTCTGCTGCAGGCGCAGCACCTTGCCGTCGTACGCGATGCCGGTGTTGGGATCGACCCAGTCGGCCGAGATGAGGTGCACGGAGCACAGGTGTACCGGGACCTTCGCGCGCTCGAACTTCACGCACGCCATGCCGCCTACAGAGTTTGACGGCATCGACAGCGATTGATACTCGGTGGACTTGCCGCCGGTGCCGCCGGTCCAGATCGCGACGTTCGCGGGCTTGTCATGCAAGCCGCCCGGCAGGTCACAACCCTTGACCGCGACCTTCTTGCCCGGGTTCACCGAGATGGTCCAGCGGCCGCCGAGGTTCGCCTGCAGCCACGCGACCTGATCGGGACAGACCTCCTGGAGCGCGATGCCGTGGGCTTTGATGTTCATCGCGTGCGCGATCGTCTTCTCGAGGACCGCCTGCTTCTTCTCGATGTTGTGCGACACGATCCGGACCGCGACGGTGTTGTCGCCGGCAGCCAGCGCGAGATCGTCCTCGTCCTCGGAGCCGTCATCGCCAACGATGCAGCCGGTGGAGAGCAGACCCAGGAGGAGGAGCCTTGACGTGGACATCGGCCCAACGCTTTTGCACCCCGCGTACCGCTCTCGAAGCCCCCATCTACGCGATTGGCGGGGTGGCAGCCCGTCACTGCAAACGACTGCCATCGAAATCAGGCGGCAGGCTGGGGTGTGCACTCTTGATCTCGCGCTTCGCCGTGCCATCGACCAGGGCGTATTGTCTCGGCATGACGAAGCTCGCGCTGGTCGCGCTCGCGCTGGTCGCCTGTGGCAAGAAGGAGGACAGCGCATCCGCCGCGAGTCGTGGTAGCGGGTCGGCCGTGCAGGTCGAGCCCGTGAGCTGCGAGGTCGCGGCGAAGGAGTACACGACGAAGATGGCCGCCTCCCCGGGCAACGTGCTGTCCGATGCCAAGCCCGACGACGGCCTGCTCCGGTACACGCGCATCTCGATGGAGGACTACTGCATCGGCGAGGGCGGCATGGTGATCGCGTGGACGGACGCCGAGAAGGCGTGTGTCAAGGCCGCGGCGAATTCGTCTGCGGCGGTCTCGGCATGTTTCATCGGGCCATCGCTGGCGCAAGTCAACGCAGGTCTCGACGAGGTCGTCACCACCGCGCTCACGAACAGGAAAGCGAACGCCGCGAAGCCCGAGTAGCTCGAGCGTGTCTCGTGGTCTACGCGCGTGCGTGTCAAACCGCCCACGGTCCGCGTCATCGTCGACGGTGACGGAGCTGGACCACGCCTTGCTGGACGTGTCTCGATGCCCGAGCTCGAACCCAGCGTCGATCGAAAGCGCCCGTGGGGCCGTAGTCGCTATGTGGTCGCAGGTACCGCGGTGGTCGCCACCGTCGCCGCGGCAGCCACCGCGATCGTCTTCGCCGCGCGGCAGCGCGACACCACGGTGATCATCGAGCGCACCGCGCCGCCGGTGTTCGTCACCGTGCCCGCGCCAGCGCCCGAAGCGCCACCGCTCGCAGCAGCGTCCCCACCCTCACAGCTCGCATGCCCGGTCGTGCACCTCGCCGACAAGCCGATCGGAAAGGCCATCGCCGCACCGGCGCGCGACTCGGATGACCACTCGGAGGAACACGTGCCGATGCTCGTCGCAGCTTCGGCGACGACACCGCACATCGCCGTGCTCGCCGGGGCCGGGGTGCGCGTGAGCGACGATGACGGCGCCACGTTCTCGCGCGCGTTCAAGGGCCACACGGTCGAACAGATCGCGGTGAGCCGCGACGGCGTCGTCTACGCACGTGCCGGCACCCAGCTCGGCGTGCGTGCGGCATCGGGCGCTGAGTCATGGCACTCGGCCCCCGTCGACGCGTGCCCCAGCGATGATGCGTGTCGTAATCGCATCGGCATCGTCGAGGATCGCGTGGTGTGGTTTCACAGGGATCAGCTCGCTGTCAGCAGCGACCACGGCCGGCACTGGAAGTCGATCTCGACGAAGAAGCACGTCTGGGCGTGGGACAGCGATGGCCGCATGCTCACGTTCCGCGGTGCGCTGTATCAGGCCTACCACTACGAGGACCGCTGCGGCGTCGACGACACGCCGGTGTGGCGCCTCGATCGCAGCGGCCGGATCGATCACACGATCTTTCACAACTACTACGAGGGGCACGAGCCAGTGCTGCAAGCGTCCGACGACGTGGGCACCGAATGGAGATGGCGCGAGCGCTGCTGGAACGATGCTCACGTGCTCACGTCGTGCTCGCGCAGCATTCCGGCGGTGAGCGAGATGCTGCGGGTCGGCACGCTGTGGCCCGTCGAAGGTGCGCGCACGCTGACCGTCTACGAACGATCGCTCATCGAGCTATGCGACGACGGTGCGCGCCAGATCTATCGCAGCTTCCCGTTCGAAGCGATCGACGCGGTGGACTCGGTCGGCCGTCCGCTCGTCGCGCACGCGGGTGCACTGCTGCGCTGGTCGCCGGTGCACGGCTGGCGGCGCCTGCTCGCCCCGGCCAAGTTGCCTAACGCCGAGTGACCATCCGCTCGAGGTGCGTCATCGCAGCTGCCGACAGCCCGAGCGACTCCTCGCGCAGCTGCGCGGCCGAGCCCTTGCCTGCGACGTAGCCATTGAGCCGCGCAGCCACGGTGGACTCGACGAATTGCTCCGGCGAGTACGCAGCGAGCTCGCGCATCAGCACGCTGTCGTGCCGCAGGTAGTACTTCGGGTGGTAGTCCTCGGCGAGATGAAAGCGCGCGTCCGTGATGATCGGCGCGGTGATGCCGAGTGAGCGTGCCGCGTCTTCTTGCTCGGCGTCTGCGCAGAACACGGCATCCATGTACTGCCGGCCAGACGACTGCCCGCCGCGACGGTTCGCCCAGATCATCTGCAGCAGCTCGCGGTAGCTCAGCCGCGTCGGATCGAAGTCGAGCTGGAACGCCTCGGTGTGATCGGCGAGATCGTGATAGGTCGGCGATGGCGTCGAGCCTCCGCTATAGCCGACGCGCGTGCGCACGATCGCGGGGTGACACCCGAACCGGGCGTCGGGGGTCCAGAATCAGCCAAGCCCGAACGTGGCGGTCTGGCCGGGAACAGCGATCCGATCGAGGGGCAGCATCTGCCCAGTATACGACTCCGCGGCGAGTTGGTTACCCGCCTGATCTGGCCGCGAGCGCGCGCTCCAGCTCGGCAATTCGCCGACGCGCGGCCGCGATTTCGGTCACCAGCGCGAGGATGATCTCGATGCCGGGCCACTCGACCTCGAGGTCGCGCCACAGCGTGCGCGCGAGCAGGACGCGATCGACATCGATCGTGACCACATCCTCGTTGCGCTCGACGAGGCCCTCGTCGACGAGCCGCACGATCAGCTCGTCGTCGCCCTCGACCAGCTCGAGCAAGTGTTGATAGGTGTAGCGGCTCATAGCGCGAGGCCCTCTCGCACGGGCTTGGTGTAGAGGCCGGTTGCCGCTTCGAGCGCGGTCGCGAGCGCGTCGTCGGCGCGGTCGGGCATGCGGACGTCGAGCGACACGATCAAATCACCGCGCTCGTCCTTGCGCGGAACACCCTTGCCGCGCAGGCGCAGCTTGGCCTGCTGCTGCGAGCGCGGTGGGATCTTCAGCTTCACCGGTCCCTCGAACGTCGGCACCTCGACGCTCGCGCCGCTGTACGCCTCCGCGAGCGTGATCGGCAGCGTCAGGTGAAGGTCGAGCCCGTCGCGACGCAGCA
>JBBQFU010000049.1:0-37169 GCA_038322185.1 Haliangiales bacterium | reverse complement strand
CGGCGAAACGTTGGTGGGGCATCCTGTTCAACCCTGAATGAGACTGGCTCGCGCCAGACCACGTCAGACCGAGCATGGACGCGAACCAACACGTCCCAAAGGTACGGTCCGTCCTGGACCTACTTGCGGGACAACTCTTAGAGCTTGAGCGACTTGATCTGCGCCTGCCCGAGCTCGTGCAGGGTGCGCATCACGCTGTAGGCCGTGCACTCCGCGAGGAGCTTGGTGACCTTTGCGTGCTGCTCGTCGCTCAGAGACGCCTCGACGGCCTTCATGGCCGCGACGAGGTTGTTCTCTTGCTTCTCGAGCTCGACCTTGTCGACGTTACCGTCGGACATGGCCTGAGTGAAATGCTCGAGCTGCGCCACGTGCGCGTCGAGATCGGGGTTGGAGTCTGCGTCGACCCAGCTGGTGCGTGCCATGGTTTTGCTCCTTATCGTCTCTCTTGGATGAGCTGCTTGATCGCGGTCATCCGCTCCTGCAGCTTCTCGCGACCGCCAAACTTCTCGATCTTGTCCCGCTTCTGCTGGGGCAAGAACTCCACATCGGTGCACTCGATGATCGCCGCCAGCTCCTGCGCCTCGCGCTCGAGCGTCTGCGTCGACGGCATGAAGCCGGCCAGGGCCGACTCGATCGCTGCCTTGGTGATGGTCCGCGAACCGGACAACAGCGACGTGCGGAACGCGCGACCGATCACGCCCTCGATATCGGCACCCGACAGGTTGCCGACGTGCGGGATGCTGTCGGGCAGCTCGCTCTCGGGCAGCGACGTGCCGGCCTTCTTGGCGAGCACCATCAGCATCGTGCGCAGCTCGGCTTGATCCATCGGATAGAACAGCGGGATGTGGACCTCGGCGCGCCCCTGGCGCTTGAGATCGACCGGCAGCTGGTCGGGACGCGCGGTCAGCAGCATCCAGATCAGCTTGCCGCGATACATCGTGTCGCCCATCTGCGACGCGATCATCGCGAACACGCGGCCACCGACGCCGGAGTCACCGCCGGAGTCGCGATCACCGAGCATCGCGTCGGCCTCGTCGACGACGACGACAACCGGGCCCATCGACTTGAGCACGTTGAGCACGCGCTCGAGGGTTCCCTCGGTCTCGCCGACGTACTTGCTGCGGAAGTTCTTGAGCACGACGGCCGGGATGCCGATCGAGCCGGCGAGGCACGTGGCGAGGAAGCTCTTGCCGGTGCCGACCGGGCCGCAGAACAGATAGCCCATCGGCACGGTGTCGAGCTCGCCACGCTTGATCAGCTCGGCGTCGTCGAGCAGGCGCTTCTTCGCGGCCTCGTGACCGACGACAGTGTCGAGGCCCCACTTGGGCTCGATGAACTCGAGCAGGCCCTGCGCCTGGCGCTCGATCAGGCGCTTCTTGAGCTCCTTGAAGTACTGCGGGTTCAGCCGGCGGCTGCCCTCGGCGGCGGAGCGCACCAGGACCTCGAGGTCGGTGAGCCCGATGCCGGCGGTGAGCTTGCCGAGCTCGGCGATGCTGTAGTCGGAGAACGTGGTGACGTCCTTGCCGGTGGCCTTGATCTGCGCGCCGAGAAACGCGGTGCGCTCGTCGGAGTTCGGCAGCGGCACTTCGATCGCCGCGACGTGCGGGTTGCTCGACAGGCGCTCGGCGACGCTCGACATGCGAGGGTCGATCAACACGAACGCCATGTTGAGGCGCTTGATGTACGGGCTCGACGCCCAGTTGAGCAGCGTGACCAGGTGGGTCTGCTCGTTGAGGTCGAGGTTGTCGCCGCTCGGCGCGACGTAGCCGACGTGATCGATGATGACTGCGCAGCGAATCCGCTTGTCCGGATCCGACATCACGATCTTCTGGATCATCTTGTCGAGCGCGAACAGTGCGTGCGTGGGGGAGCGCTGCAGCTCCTTGAGGTCGCCGATCCACTTGGTGGCGACGCCGACCATCTCCTGCAGGCGCTTGCTGCTCGTGCCCGCCGCACAGCGCAGGCCGCGCGCGAGGTCGTAGTGCACGACGAGGTCCCAGCGGCCAAACAGCTGCTCGGCGATGAAGTCGGCAAGGCCCGTCCACCGCGGGTCGGCCTCGGTGCCCGCGCGCACCACGTCGAACGTGTTGCCGTGGAGCACGAACATCGACGTCGTCCCCGAGAAGTACAGCTCGGCGAGCTTCGCGGCCCAGCTCGGAAAGTGAGCCGGCAGCTGCGTGGCGCGCGTCGCCCCCTCGGTACCCGCGAGGGTCTTGCTTTCTGGGGGATCCGCCGTGTCGACCACGGCGGATTACGCCTTCTCGAGCTTCTCGAGCTCCGCGCGGGCAGCCTCGGCCTCGGCGGGGCCGAGATCCTTCTGCGCCTGCTGAACGGGAGAGGTCTCCGGGGCACGCATGCCCAGGTCGATCTCGAGGTCCTTGAGCGCGTCTTCGGCCATCGCCGACTCGAGGCGCTCGTCGTTCTCGATCACGTCGAGGCCCTGCTTCGACATATCGGCAGCGACGCGGGCCCTGCCGCGGTTGGTGTCGATACGGCGCTGGATCGTGTCCTCGAGCTGACCGAAGTCAGTCGTGAGATCCATGTTGAAGGTCTGCGACAGCTTCGCGACCTCGGCCTCGGCCTCGCTCATCTTGAGGTCGGCGTCGTACTTGTGGATCTTGTCCTTGAGCTCGCCCAGCTTCTTGTTGGCGTGCTGGATCTTCTTGAGGTTGTTCCCGTAGGACTCCTCGTGCATCGCGAGCTGCGCCTGGTTCTCGCCGAGCGTGGTCTTCTCTTTGGTCAGCTGCAGCGCGACGAGCGAGGCCTTCTCGCGGTCGCCGATCTTCAGATACGCCTTCGCCTGGCTGGTGAGCTTGGCGACGCGCGCCTCGCCATCTTTCACCTGACGCGATACGCGCTCGACGAGACCGCGATACTGCTCGAGGCCAACGCGGCCTTCCTTGAGCTGTTCGACGGCCTTGTCGTACTCGTACTGCATCGCCGCGATGGGATCTTTGTTGAAGATCCAGTTGCCGAGCTTGTTGAACTGGGCCGCAATCGCACCGAAGAACTTGCCGAGAATCATCGAGGCTCCCTCCGAAGGATCGTGAACCTACCACCACCGGGGCGGCAGCCTGTATGCTGCAGGCCAATTAACGCCACGCCATGGCCGACTCCAACCCCTCTGTCGCACGCGCGCTGGTCAACCCGGTCGGTGTTGGCGTGGCCGCGGGAGCGGCAACCGTCGCGATCGCGCTGACCAACCCCGTCATCGGGATCATCGGCGGCGGCATCTACCTGGCCACCGTCGCCATCGACGCGCTCCGGCGCCGCGCCGGGAAGGCGAAGAAGAAGAGGCTCGCGAACGTGTTCGGGATGCGCGATCCCGAAAACATCCATGACGAGGCCACGCGCAACGCGGTCAAGAGGATCGCCTCGAATCGGGCCGCCCTCGAGAAGGTCCTCGACGAGACCCCCGAGGACATCAAGATCGGGATGAAGAACACGCTCGACTCGCTCGACGATCTCGAGCGCCACGCCGTGCAGCTCGTCGAACGCGCCGAGGACATCACGATTCACATGCAGAAGGTGAACTTGCCGTCGCTGGTCACCGAGGTGAAGCAGCTCGCGATGCGTGCCGCGAAGGCGAAGGATGCCGAGGCGCGAAAATCCTTTGACGAGGCCAAGGATGCCCGGATGAGCGAGATCCGGGCGCTCAAGGAGCTGCGCGCCACCAAGGAGCGCATCGACGCGAACCTGATGCGCGTGGTCGCCGTGCTCGGCTCGCTGCCGACGAAGGTCGTCCAGCTGCGTGCGCTCGACGCACAGGCGATGCATCAGCTCTCCGGCGACATGCGCGAGGATCTCGACACGATCGGCAAGGAGCTCGAGGTCTCCGAGCAGATCGTGCGGCAACAGCTGGTCGCTCAGTAGCGACCCGAGCGCGATGGCGACACCGCGAACGTCGCCGTAAGATGTCCTCAATGAACCGCTGGTGGAGACGGTGCTGCGCGATGCTGATCGTGGGCGCGACCGCCGTGGTCGCATGCATCGAGACGGAGCTCATTCCGTGCGGCGAGCAGCTGTGCCCACTCGGCAACGTGTGCATCTCAGGTGGATGCGCGACCGTCGAGGAAGCGGCCGCTTGTGCCGGCATCGCAGATGGCGAGCAGTGCGCCACCATGCAGAGCGGCGATGGCACTTGTGTTGGCGGTGCCTGCCGCCCGGTCGCGTGCGGCAACGGGATCGTGGACCACAACGAGGCGTGTGACGACGGGAACGTGCAGCCAGGCGACCAGTGCTCGCAGGACTGCCGCTCGCGCGAGACCTGCGATAACGGAATCGTCGACACGACCGTTGGCGAGCAATGCGATGTGGGCGGCGTGATCGGTCTGGCAGGCGATGGCTGCAGCTCGAGCTGCAAGGTCGAGGTCGATGTGTGGCGCGACATGACTCCGCCGACGCCGAGACCTCGTTATCTCGCTCGCATGGCCGCAGACCGCCAGGGCCACCTGGTCATGTTTGGCGGCCTCAGCGGATCGGCGAAGAGTGCGGAGACCTGGCAATAGGACGGCCAGACATGGA
This sequence comes from Haliangiales bacterium, assembly GCA_038322185.1. Lineage (GTDB taxonomy): Bacteria > Myxococcota_A > Polyangia > Haliangiales > Haliangiaceae > JABFXX01. The sequence continues at coordinate 32,645 of JBBQFU010000049.1, read as the reverse complement.
TCGCGCGCAGGCCGGTGAGCAGTCCCCCGGCGCGCATCTTCTTCGGGATGGCCTACGACGAGGCGCGACAACAGACGGTGCTGTTCGGTGGCCTGAGCGATACCGGGATCCTGGGAGACACGTGGATCTGGAACGGCATCACCTGGACGGAGCAACATCCGCCGACGTCGCCGTCAGCACGCCGAGGCGTTCACCTCGCCTACGACGCGGATCGCGAGCAGGTCGTGATGTATGGCGGTGAGAACGGATCGCTGATCTCGGACGAGACATGGCTGTGGAACGGGGTGACCTGGATCCAGGCGACCCCAACGACCTCGCCGCCGGCGCTGGCCAATGCGTCGCTGGCGTTTCATCCGACGCTCCGTCGCGTCATCTTGCACGGAGGTGGCCCGACCAACCCGGCAACCTGGTCGTGGAACGGCGCCACCTGGGCTCTCGAGTCGGTCGGTTCAACGCCGTCGAGCTTCAGCGAGGAGATCATGGTCGCTGATGCGACCGGCATCGTGCTGACAGACCTCAGTGCGACGTGGCGCCTCGATGCCACCTGGTCGCTGATCGGCGCATCGTCCACCTCCGGCGCGATGGGCTATCACGCGCCCACGGGTGTCACGCGTCTAGATTCCGTTGGCGGTACGTTCACGCTGTGGGCGAACGTGTGGACACCGAGGCCACCGATGCAGGCTCCCGGCATGGTCGCCGACTCGGGGTCGGGGTCGGGGTCAGGGTCCGGTTCCTCAGGCTCAGGCTGGGGCTCGGGGTCGAGCGGGAGCGCCGGTCCCCGGATGGTTTATGACGCGCGCCGAGGCCGGACGGTCGCAGTCTTCGGCGAGACCTGGGAGTGGGATGGCATCGCGTGGCGCCGGCTGTCGAAGGTCTCGCCCACCTGTATTCATGCCGCATTCGATCCGCTACGGGACGTCACCATGTGTGTCGACAGCAGCGGCTCCGTCGTGACCTGGGACGGCGAGCAGTGGCGAACGGTCGTCGACCCGGGGAGCAAACCCATGGTCAGGGACGTGCTGTTCGGCGCAAGCGAGCTCGCATTCGACACGCCCCGCGGGATCGCGCTGCTGGTTGGCGGCTATCGCAGCTCGGGGGCCAGCACGGAGACCTGGCAGTGGGATGGAGCCGCCTGGAGCCGTGGCGCCGACCTGCCGTCGAGTCGCATGTGGCATTCCACTGCGAGTGATCCGATCCGAGGTCGTGTGGTCGCGTTTGGCGGAAAAACCGGAAGCGGCTCGGGCGCGCCTGCGGAGGAGACCTACGAGTGGGACGGTACGGTGTGGAGCACGGTGCCGCCAATGACACCGAGTCCGGGGACGCGGCTCGGTTCCATCCTGGTGTACGCGCCGAACCGGCAGGCGATCATCCTGTTCGGCGGCGGATTCGGAGACGCAGCGTTGAACTACAACGATACGTGGCGCTGGGACGGAACGTGGAAGCAGCTCGAGCCACTGGTGTCACCGCCGGGCGGGCTGTACTCCGCGGCTGCCGACATCACCGGAGGCGTGCTGCTCCTGGGCGCAAACGGGAAGACCTGGCGCCTCGATTCGACCACGCCGTTCAGCACATACGAGTCGTGCACGATCGTCGAAGATCGCGACGGCGACGGGCTTGCCGGTTGCGACGATCCCGACTGCTGGGCACGCTGCACACCACTGTGCCCGCCGATGGCGTCATGCACGGCGCCCGATCCTCGCTGCGGCGATGGCGCATGCAGCCGCGTCGAGGACTATCTGATCTGCCCGGCCGACTGCGCCGCGCCGTGAGATAGGCTCCACGCCATGCTTCGCGCCCTGGTCCTCTCCTGCATCGTCGGCTGCGGCTCGGCGCCTGCGCCATCGACGTCGCCTGCCAATCGCATGACCGAGCAAGCACGCGAAGGTGTGCAGTACGTCGGCGATCCGAACGCTCGCGTGCGCATCGATTACTACTTCGACTACGAGTGCTCGCACTGCATACATTTCTCGTCGACGATCGACGAGATCGAGCAGCGTTACGGCGACCGCATCGTCGTGCACTACAAGAACTTCCAGTTCGCGAAGCATCCGAACGCACGCATGGCGGCGATCTCCGTCGAGGCCGCTCGCCGCCAGGGCCAGTTCCTCGCGATGCACCGCCTGGTGTTCGAGCGGATGGCCGATCAGCAGGAGCGGCTGATGGCCGCGTTGGCCCGAGGCGAGTCCATTGACTCGACCCTGACGCCGGAGGAAATGCGACGCGACGCCGCCAAGCTCGGGCTCGATCTGGCGCGCTACGACGCCGACGTGCAGGATCCGACCGCTGCCGCACGTGTCGACAGTGAGTACGCCGACGGCGAGAAGCGCGGCGTCGACCGGGTGCCCGTGATCTTCATCAACGACGTGATGTACGGCGGCGAACCGAGCACCGACGGGATCGCGGCTGCGATCGACCCGCGCCTCTAGCTTAGACCGCTGCGATCGTGAAGCCGACGCGGGCGCCGCCGCCGGGGCGGTCGGTGATCCACGCCTTGCCGTCGTGCGCCTTTGCGATGCGCGACACGAGGGCGAGGCCAAGCCCGAGGCCGCCGCCCGACGACGGTACGAATGCGCGGAAGGCATCGGCGCGTCGATCGGCGGTCACGCCCGGGCCGGCATCATCGATCTCGATCGCGATGTGCCCGTCGCGGCGCTCGATGCGCACGGCGACCGCGCCGTTGCCGTGCGTGCGCGCGTTGTCGAGGAGGTTGGCGACCGCGCGCCGGATCAGGGTCGGATCGGCCTCGACCTTGACGTCGCCGATTGCCTCGATCGCCTCGGGGGTAAGACCGGCGGAGGTCGCGACGTCGGTGACCAGCTCGCCGAGGTCGAGGGGACGGCGCTCGAGGTTGCCGAACTCCAGGCGGGACTGGGCGAGCAGGCGGCCCACGAGGTCGTCGAGCGTGAGCACCTCGCGCTCCAGCTCGTTGAGAGCCTTCTTGCCGGGCTCGGGTTCCGAGGTGTTGCGCGCGGTCTCGATCAGTACCCGCATATGGCCGAGCGGCGTGCGCAGCTCGTGGGACACGGCGGCGAGCAGCTGGCGCTGATCTTTGAGCTGCTGCTCGATGCGCGCGGCCATCTCGTTGATCGCGTCGGCGAGCACTTTCATCTCGCCGCCACCGCGGGCGCTGAGGCGAGTGTCGAGCTTGCCGTCGCCGATCTCGCGTGCGGCCTTCACGGCGAGGATGAGCGGGCGGGTCATGCGCCACGCGACGGCGCCCGACGCCATCCACAGGACGACGAGGCCGGTGATCAGCCACCAGTGGGCGTGGCCGGCCTGGTGAAAGCGCGTGCCGGCGAACGTGCCGATCGCGAGCGCGATCCCGAACCACACGAAGATGCGGCGGCGCATGCGGGCCTGCAGCCACCACGGGATCCAGCGCCGGCCCTCGCCGTGCCACAGCTCACGCTCCTCGCGCCATGCGTCGAGCTTCCGGCGGTGGCGCTCGCTGTGCTGCGCGTGTCGCTCGAGGTGCCGCTCCATGCGCGAGATGTGGTGAGCGTGACGAGCGTGGCGCTCGGCGCGATGGAGATCGCGGCGCGTCTGACCGCGCTCGAGGGCAATGATCTCGCAGCTGCCGAACTTCGTGGTGCCGGTGATGCGGACGCGAGGTGCGTTGGTGTCCGCGGTGCGATACGGGCCGGCGACGGCGGGCTCGTCACTGGTGACCGATGAGGCGAGCGCTGCGGGCTTGCGCTTGTCCTCGACGCTACCGGCGATCGACGAGACATTGACCTCGACGGCGAGACCAGGCGGCACCGTGAGCTCGAGGCTGCCGAACGTGACGCCGACGTCGATCGTCGTCGTGCCCGGGCCGAGGACGGCCTCGCGTAGATCGAGCTCGGCACTGCCGAACAGCACGCGGACATCGAGCTTCGAGGGCACCGTCCACGGGCCGCGTCGTTCGACCGAGCCGAACACGGCGCTGACTGCTTCGGTCACGAAGGATCCTGTTCGTCGGTGGCGCGGGCAAGCACGTAGCCCACTCCGCGCACGGTGCGGATGCGTGCAGCGGCGTCGTCGCCGAGCTTCTTGCGCAGCCGCGAGATGTGCACGTCGACGGCGCGATCACCGACGGTGACATCGGCGCGGCCGGCGAGCTCGAGGAGAACATTACGAGGCACCACACGGCCGGCGCGCCGCAGTAGTGCGGTGAGGAGATCGATCTCGAGGCCGGTGAGCTCGACGGACTTGCCGTCGACCGACGCCTCGCGCGAGCCGGTATCGATCGTGATGCCCGCGGCGGTCAGCTTCTCGGACATCGTGTCGGGCGCGGCGCGGCGCACGACTGCGCGCAGGCGGGCGAGCAGCTCGCGTGGCGAGAACGGCTTGGCGACATAGTCATCGGCGCCGAGCTCGAGTCCGACCACGCGATCGGCCTCGTCGCCGCGTGCGGTCAACATGATCACCGGCACGCGGTGACCTGCATCGCGGATGCGGCGCAGCACGGCGAGACCGTCCATGCCGGGCATCATCACGTCGAGGAGGATCGCGTCGAACCCACCAGCGGCGAGCTGGCCAAGTCCCGCCTGCCCGCCGCCGGCGTGGACGAGTGCCACGCCCTGCGGCTGCAAGTAGTCGACGAGGAGCTCGGCGAGCCGAGCGTCGTCATCGATCAGGAGCACGCGCATGCTCTGCATCATCGCACGTGTGTGCCGCCGGTCCGTGGGTTCGCGCGCATCCGTCAGACCCGGTATGGGCTGCCGCCGCGACGCCACCAGCCTCCGCGATCGAGCATCTCGCCGAGCGCCTCGCGCTGCTTGTCGTCGAGGAGTGCGTGGATGTTGCGCAGCGCCTCGAGGAACGCGGTGCGCGCCTCGCCGGTCGCGCCGTCGACGCGGCCCAGCACACTGCCAAGCGCGGCGTCGTCGAGGGACGGCCCGCGGATCGCAGCTGCGAGATCGGTGCGCGTGTCCTTCAAGGATGAGCGCGCGCCGTGCAGGCGATCGTGCAGCTTGTCGAGCTCGCCCACGATCGCCCTCTCCTGTGCCGGGGTCGCGTCGATATGAACGAGTGCCATGTGAAGGGCTGCGCGGCGACGTCCCCACATGCCGCCGCGGTGGTGGCCATGCCAGCCGTGGTGGTGATGGTGGTTCCAACCAAAGCCGCCGTGACCGCCACAACGACGTGCCTTGCGAGCCGCGATGAATCCGAGAACGCCGAGTCCGAGTGCGATGCAGATCATGAGTTGCCTTCCTTCACGAACCCAGGATGGCGATCGTGTGTTGCGCGACCTGGTCGTCCTTCGTGAAGAAACCTTGCAGCGCCTTGTCCGGTGTCCGCCGGAATCCGGCCATCGGTGTCCGGCTCCTGGCCACCGCCCGTTCAACGTCGCGGAATCCCGACCTACCCAACCTGGCCCGCCCCCTGCTCAACCGACCCCGTGCTCTCCCTCGTTCAGTCCTCCACCCTCGTCGGGATCGATGCCGTCCCCGTCGCCGTCGAGTGCTCGATCGCGGCGGGCCAGCTTCCAGCCCTCAATATCGTCGGCCTTCCGACCGTCTCGGTAAAAGAGGGTGCCACCCGCGTCCGCAGCGCGCTCGCCGCGGTCGGTCACGAAGTGCCGCAGCAGCGCGTGACCGTGAACCTCGCGCCTGCCGATCTGCGCAAGCCCGGCAGCGCCCTCGACCTGCCGACCGCGCTCTCGATCCTGTTCGCGACCGAGGCCTACGAGCCCGCCATGCTCGACGACATCCTCGTCCTCGGCGAGCTCGGTCTCGACGGCTCGGTGCGCAAGATTCCCGGTGTCCTCGCATCCGCGATGCTCGCGAAGGAGCGCGGCATGAGAGCCGTGCTCGTGCCCGATGCTTGCGCAGCCGAGGCGCTCGTCGTCGGTGGGCTCGAGGTCTACGGTGCGCGGCACCTGCGCGAGATCATCCGCGCCCTCTCCGGCGAGGCCGACTTCCCGCGTCCGAGTGCCGGCGGATCATGGCGAGCGCAGCGCCCGGTCTCGCCGGATATGTCCGACATCCGCGGTCAGGCATGGGCTCGCTCTGCGATCGAGCTCGCGGTCGCCGGTGGTCACAACCTCCTGCTCTCGGGTCCGCCCGGCACGGGCAAGACGATGCTCGCGCGGCGCATCCCGAGCGTGCTCCCGGCGATGACGCGCGAGGAAGCGCTCGAGACCACCAAGATCTACTCGTCGCTCGGTCTCGCCGACCAGGGCTTGATCGAGGAGCGCCCATTCCGCGCGCCGCATCACACGATCAGTGGTGCCGCGCTCCTCGGTGGTGGCTCGGTGCCCAAGCCGGGCGAGATCTCGCTCGCGCACAACGGGGTGCTGTTCCTCGACGAGCTGCCCGAGTTCTCGCGCGCCCCGATCGAGGGTTTGCGGCAGCCGCTCGAAGAGCGCTCCGTCACGATCGCGCGCGTCAACGGCACGCTGCGCCTGCCCTCCTCCTTCATGCTCGTCGGTGCAGCGAACCCTTGCCCCTGCGGCTGGTCGGGCTCGCTCGTTCGCGAGTGCACGTGTAGCCGCGGTGCGATCGAACGCTATCGTGCGCGGCTCAGCGGCCCGCTCCTCGATCGAATCGACCTACAAGTTCTCGTGCAGCCGGTCCCGATCGGCGCTCTCCGCAATGCCGTCGACGGTGAATCCTCGGCCGCCATGCGCGATCGTGTGGTGCTCGCGCGTGAGCGCCAGACCGCGCGGCTCGCTCCATTCAATATTCGTTGCAACGCCGAGATGACCTCTCGCGTGCTCCGCGCGACGTGCCAGCTCGACGCAGACTGCGAGTCCGCGCTGGTCGCGCTCGTCGCCGAGAACCGCTGGCTGAGCGCCCGGTCCATCGATCGAATCATCAAGGTCGCTCGCACCGTCTCGGATCTGTGGGGCCTCGACGACATCTCGGTCGAGGCGATCATCGATGCGGTCAGCTATCGGGCCCTCGATCCGATCGCCGATGGGAGCGCAGACGATCCGTCGAAGCCACGCAAGAAATTCGGTTCCCCGTCCGTGCCCGACTCGCCGCCCGGCGTCCCGAGGCGCCACAAGCGGCTCGCCGCGCCGCGCGCTCCCATCGATTCGGCGATCCCGTTGTCGGAGTCGCCCGATTCTCCTGCAGAAAGGATCCTGTCGTGAGCCCGCTTGCATCCCGTATCTACAAGCAACTCGTCACTCATGTTCGTCGTCACAAGCCGTCGCTGACCTACGGTGAGCTCGCTGCTGCCGTGGACGTGCACCATCGGAGTCAGAAGCTGCACGTCGCGCTCGGTGAGGTCACCAATGCGTGCCGGCACAACGCGCTGCCGTGCTTGCCCGCGATCGTGTGGCGTGCCGATAGTCATCGGCCGAGTGAGGGCTACTACAAGGTCGCCCACCCTCGGGCGCAGACCGACGAGGCGAGAATCGCCGCGTGGGAGCGCGAGCACGCCAAGGTCGTGAGCTCGGCACACAAGTTCCCGCCGAAGCTCGACTGACCTGCCCGCTTCCGTCACGCGCGACCTCGACCGGTGGCGGAAGTGATCGCCGCGTTTCCGCGGACCGTCGAGCAAGTCGCGTTCGTCCGTCCGCGTTCGCGGAAACGAGCAAGTCGAGCTCGCGCCCACGTGGGCGGCGATGGCAGCGCCGCGCCTTCGCGTCGTCGAGCAAGTAACTTTCTCCAGCGGTGATTAGCGCGCTTGACAGAGTCAACCGCGTGATCCGTCGGCGTTCGGCGACACTTGTGCAGCGGCGTGCGCTAACGGCGCAGCGGCAGCACGGCCACCCGCAAGCGATACCGCCACGAGCGTACAGAGACCGAGCGTATGGAGACCTGAACGACCGCTCATCGCTTCAACGGTCTCACGAAGCCGTGGCCCCGCGGGACGGTTCCGATGTGTTGCAAGTCTCTCTGAGACGCGACGCGCTAGCGGGACTCGATGGCCTCGCCGTCGTCGAACACGACGGTTCGCTCCGGCCACCGCACCGCGGCGAGCCGCCCGACAAACGGCTCGCCCGGCCGCGCCTTGCGCTCGTGATACCGGCGCCCGACGGAGAAGTCCGCGCAATACACGTTGCGCCGCGGTCCCAGCCAGTCCGCCGGTGTCGCGTCCCCGAACATCGCCGGCTTGCCCTCCTCGCGCATGCCGCGCCAGTAGTGACCAAAGATCACGGCGCTGTCGTCGGTGTATTCGCTCCACCACGCCACGCGATCACAGAACCGCCACTTGCCGGTCGCGAAGAACTGCTTCTCCGTCGCGCGCTCGGCTCCCGACGTCACCACGCGCACCGGATTGAGCGTCTGTCGCTTCTCCTCGCACCGCCCCACGAGCGACAGCAGCGGCATCGCGTACCCGCGATCATGAAGCCCGTGCTTGTGCGCCTCGAGCTCGGCCTTCGCCGCCTGGCGCAGCCCAGTCTCCTCGAGCGTCCGCTTCATCGCGTCCTCGTGGTGCCTGAACACGTCGATGCTCGGGTGCATCGTGCCGCGTAGCGCCTCGATCGACGGCGCGTGCCACATCGCGTGCACCACACGGAGGTCGCTTCGTTCGAGTGCGAGCGGCAGCGTGCGAAACATCGCCGCGATCGCCTCACGGTCGGCAGCCGTCGCAAGACGCGACGGATACTCGAGCGTGTTCTCCGCGTGCTCGGGATCGAGGATCCAGCGATTGCCCGCCTTGGGATCCTCGCGCAGCACGTTCATCTCGTGGTTACCCGCGATGCACTGCGCGAGCCCGCGCTCGACGAGATCGGCGACCAGCTCGATCACCGCGACGCTGTCGGGGCCACGATCGCAGAGGTCGCCCACGAACACGAGGCGACGGCCCTGCGGATGCTCGCCGTTCACGTAGCCGAGGTGGTCCAGCAGCACACGCAGCGCGTCGATCTCGCCGTGAATGTCACCGATGATATCGAGCGAGCCGTCGAACAGGTCCTGGATGAGTGCGGGCACCAGCGACTACGTTACACGACGCGCAACCGTGAGAGAGTTGGGACCAGGCTGATGGACCGCAAGCTCAAGGTCTGCGACGAGTGCGAATCGAGCTACTACGCCGACAGCTCCCAGATGGACTCGCTGTGCCCCGAGTGCGCGCACGTGCTGTACGGATACCCCCGTTGCGAGCACACCTTCGAGCAGGTCAGTGATCGCAAGCGGTGCAAGGGATGCGGCTGGATTGGTTCACACTCTCGCTATGTGAAAGGCCGTCTCGCCCCGGCAACCACGGGCTTGCCGCAGCCGGCGCAGAACCTGGCTCGCTCCGGGCGCAAAGGGCCTGATCGCGGTGATTCTGGGTGAATGCCTGGGCGGTCATGGCCGTCGACAGTCATCAAACCGCACGCCCGAAATGACTCCATGAAACTCGCTCTTGCGCAGACCGTCGCGACCGTGGCACCACATCGGCCCATGGTGGAACGCGGCTCGATTGTGACGGCGATGGCGGTGGTCGTGTGTGGGGCACTGGCGTCGGTGGCGGCTGCACAGCCGGCCCCGGCCCCGGCGAAGCCCGGTGCGGCCAGCAAGCTGGTGGCCGTCGGCGCGAACCAGGTGATGAAGCTCACGGCCGAGACCGGCTTCGTCGACGACGTGGTGGCGTTCAACAACCAGCGCCTGGCGTACATCGTGGCCGACACGTCGACGCGCGCCGAGCTGCATGTGGTCCAGTTCGGCTGCGCCTCGTGTATCGAGCAAAAGCACGAGATCATCGTCGACCTGTCGCCGGTGACGTTGCGCCCGCTGGCCGTGCGGCTGATCGGCCAGCGCGCGTTCGTGATCGGCGCGACCGCGGACGGTAATCAGGTCGCTGCGCTCGTCGAGCTGAGCAAGAAGACGGCGACGAGCGTGTACAAGCTCGGCCCCGCGGCCCACATCACGCTGGTGAATTACAACGGCACGCAGCGCGTGGCGGTTCACAAGACGAGCGCGACGAAGACGGGCGTGAAGCACGACGTCGAGGTGGTCGCCCTCGAGACCGGCAAGCGCGTTGCGGCGGCGAAGGCGTTCGAGCTCGACAAGGACTTCCACAAGAAGCTCGATTTCCGGGTCAACCACTGGTCCGAGGGCTGGACGCGCGTGAGCGGCCTCAAGGGCGGCGAGTGGAACAAGAAGGACAACCAGCGCGCCCCCGACACCGAGGCCACGTATGACCTGATCTCCGGCAAGTACGTCGAGAACAAGCCGATCACGGACGTGGTGGGACAGCGCAAGCGCTACCTGACACTCGCCGATGCGGGAGGCGAGCTCGAGTTCGTGCGCATGGCGTGGGACAACAGCGCGGTTCACGTGTGGTCACGCGGCACCTCGCGCGCGATCGAGCTCGACCAGTCGATCCAGGACTACGACCCGAAGTCGCTCCAGGGCGTGGTCGCAGCGGATGGCTCGGCGTGGATCACGCTCAAGGTCGATCCGGTCAACGCCGGCGCGGTGGGGCGCAAGAAGGCGGACCCGGAGTACCTCGACATCTTCCGCGTGAACGCGGGCGAGACCAAGGCGACCCGCAAGGCGCGCATTCCTGCGAAGGACCTGCGCTTCAAGTTCGGTACTGTCGACGACTACGTGTGGCTGCTCGAGCGATCGAGTGGATTTGATCGCGGCGGCCGCAACATCACGATCTATCAGATTCAGTGACGTAGACGGTGCAGCAGCGCGCGCGTCGGCAAGGCGTGCGCCTCGAACTGCGGGCGCCGATCGTAGGCGAGCGCGAGCTCGGCACCGACGCGAGCGTTGCTCTTCGCGAGCGCACGGTTGGCGCGAATCGATGCGCCACCCGTGACATCGGCGAGCCGGCCCAGGAGATACGGCGTGAGCCGCTTGCCGCTGATGCCCTGCTCCGCTGCATCGCGCAGCGCGAGCTGGATCGCTTCGCCGATCACGGACTCGTCGAGGGAGGCCTCGGCCGGAATCGCATTGGCGACGAGCACCCCACCACCGCCAAGATCGTCCCAGTGCACGCGCAGGATCGACGCCATCTCCTCGGGCGTACCGGCGAAGTGATCGAGGCGCAGGCCCGAGCGCACGGTGTAGAAAGCGGGGAGCTCGTCGGTGCGGTAGCCAACCACGAGCACGCCGAGCGTCTCCATGACCTCGAGGGTCCTGGGCAGATCGAGGATCGCCTTGGCGCCCGCCGAGACGACCGCGATCGGCGTCTTCGCGAGCGTGGTCAGATCGTGCGAGACATCGCCGGCATCACCGCGATGCACGCCACCGATGCCGCCGGTCGAGAACACACGGATGCCGGCACGCGCCGCGAGCACGCTGGTCGCGCTGACCGTGGTGGCCGCGTTGCGACCACGCGCGATGAATGCCGCGAGGTCGGTCGCGCCCGCCTTTGCGAACTGCTTGCCCTCGCGCGCGAGGCGCTCGAGTATCGGCGCCGGTAGCCCGATGTGTGCGCGCCCCTCGACGATCGCGATCGTCGCCGGGACGGCGCCGACTTCACGCACGGTCGCTTCGAGCTCGAGCGCGACCTCGTGATTGGTTGGCCACGGCAACCCATGCGCGACGAGCGTCGACTCGAGCGCCACGACGGGACGCTTGTCGACTCTCGCCTCCGCCACCTCGGGAGACAAAATCAGATCGAGCACAAAGCCATGCTAACGCATGCTTCGTCGTGCTCTCTCAACGCAATTCGAATTCCTTACAGAACGCGACTTCCGTCGGAGTTTCTCCGTGGGGATCCTTCGCATCGATCGGCCAACGTCGCTGACCTTCATCCGGCCAATCGTGTTTGCAGCTCTCTCGCGCCGCGTCCCAGTAGAAGCAGTGCCCACACGACGACCGCAGCTCGAAGCGCTTCGCCTCCTCGATCAGCTGCTGCGTCAGCGGGAACTTCATGGCGTCGCCGGCTTCGCGTTCGAACCGATCGCCGAGCCCGAGCCCGCGGAGCCAGAGCCCGCCGCCGCCGCCTTCTCGTCGTCGGTCATCGCCTTGTAGCCGGCCTCGACGCCCTTCTTCACCTTGTCCGCCGCGGGTCCCGCCTTCTCCTTCACGCCTTCCTTGAGCTCCTGGACCTCGTCGGTCGCCCAGATGTTCCGCACGTGACCGAAGAAGGTCCGGCTGCCGAGCTTCACCGTCGAGCCACAGAACGCGAGCGCGCCTGCGAGTGCGAGGAACACGAGCAAGCGGATCATGCGCGAAGCATAGCGCGCCGGTGCTCGCTTCGCCTGCCGACGCAGTTCGTACCGGACCCGCGCGGATGAACGTCTTCTCGTGTGCGGTAGTCCGAAAGCACCGCGCCCGTCGCGGCTATCAGCCGGACGGGCGCATCTGCAAGCCGGTGTTGACGGACCGCTAGTCCGTGGCGCGCTTCAGGATGAGGAATGCCACGCGGCGGTTCTTCGCGTAGGCCTTCTCGTTCTGCTCGCGGACCAGCGGCTGCGTCTCGCCGTAGCCCTGCGACGTCAGGCGGTTGTCTTCGACGCCCTTGCCCACGAGGTACGTCTTCACGGACGCAGCGCGGCGATCGGACAGGTCGAGGTTGTACGCGTCGTTGCCGCGCTCGTCGGTGTGGCCCTGGATCTCGATGAGCGAGATGCTCGGGTTGCCCTGGAGCGTCGAGGCGACGGCGTCGAGGATGTCGTACGACTCCTTCTTGATGATCGCCTTGTCGTACTCGAAGTAGATCATGTCGAGGATCTCGATCGACGTATCGGTCACGACCACGCGGCCGCGGTCGGGACAGCCGTCCTCGTCCTCGAACCCGTTATAGGTCTCGGGCTCGTTCGGGCACTTGTCGTCGCCGTCGAGGATGCGGTCCTTGTCGTTGTCCGGATCGGGGCAGCCGTCTTCGTCCTCGAAGCCGTCCTTGTCCTCGGGGTCGTTCGGGCACAGATCGTCGACATCGAGGATGCCGTCCTGATCGTTGTCCGGGTCCGGGCAGCCGTCCTCGTCCTCGAACTGGTCGAAGTCCTCGGGATCATCCGGGCACTTGTCCACATCGTCCAGGATGCCGTCGCCATCGCGATCGTTCTTGTTGCCTTCGGGGCAACCGTCTTCGTCCTGGAAGCCGTCCTTGTCCTCGGGGATGTTGGGGCACTTGTCGTCGACATCGAGGATGCCGTCGCGATCGTTGTCGGGCTCGGGGCAGCCGTCCTCGTCCTCGAAGCGGTCGAAGACCTCCGGGTCATCCGGGCACTTGTCCACGTCGTCCTTGATGCCGTCGCCATCGCGGTCGCCGATGTTCGGCTCGAACACGATGCCGATGAACGCGCGCAGATCGGGGTTCGCGCCCTTGTCGGCCGCCGGCATCAGGCCACGGCCCGCACCGAGCGAGAGGAACGAGTTGCGCGCGAGGTAGAGCTTGACGCCCGCGATCGCCTCGAGCGGCATGTAGTTCTGGTTGTTACCGATGGGGACTGCACCGAGGATCTCGGCGACCACATCGAACTTCTGCACGCTGATCGCGTACGCGATCGCTGCACCGAACGGGATCTCGGTGCCGACCTGGAGCGACTGGCCGGTCGTCTGGTTACCGTCGGAGTTGTCGTTGTCGGTGAACGTCTCGGTCGAACGAATGCGAATGCCGCCGTTCACCGCGAGGCGGAGCTGGCCTCGGCTGCCGAACTCCTTGTCGAGGATGCCCATGATCTGGGGCACGACCTTGCGCTCGCCGAGCCACGACTTCTTCGGGTCGGTCGTCGGCAGGTAGACGCTGGCGATCACGCCGAGGCCGACGTGCGGCGGGCGGCTCGTCTTGATGAATCGAGTCTTGAAGTGCAGACCGAGCGAGCCGAGGCCCTGGCCCGAGATGTTGTACTCCTCATCGTCGTTCGGCGTGCCCGGATCGCCGAGCGTGTTCGGCCCTCGATCACCGTTCATGATGACGAACGGGACGCTCACACCGAACTCGAGCTCGGCCGGTCCCGCCTTGAGGCCGAACGCGCCGATCAGCGTCGCGGTCACGATGTTGTTGATCTGGTAACAGGCGTCGCCCGTGCTCTGGTGGCACGCTTCCTGGTCGCCAAACCCGAGCATCTTGTAGCCCCAGTCGAGCGCGCCGATACCAAACGACAGCTCCTTGTGACCAAGGACCTGCGATGCATTGACGGTCAGATAGCCGCGCGAATCCATCGCGGGTCTGAACGTATCGAGCGGAATGTCGCCACCCTGCGCCGCCACCGGCGCGCTGAGCGCCGCGACAATGAGTGCAGCCGAACCAACAGTTCTAATCACAGATAGGCCTCCGGACATGTAGCCAAGGAGCTAGTGCACCCAAGTAGTGCCCTGGTTACACCAACGCGATCCCTGGGTCAAACAAGCGGCAACACAAGCGAATCCGGTGAGCGGACTCTTTTGTGGCTCGCTGGCCCTGCGACACTACTGGTACGCGACCGGCGGCTTCTGGCGGATGCAGATCTGGGCGAACTTGGTCTGCTGAGCGGCGGTCAGCTTCTTGTAATAGAGCTTTGCCTTGGCGGAGTTGCTGCTCGCGCAAGCTTCCATGAAGGCCAGCTGGCGAACGTACGGGTCGTCCTTGCAGCGCAGCGAGGCCTCGAACTGAACGAGGGCGGCCGCGTGCTGGCCCATGTTGATGTTCGACATGCCTTTCTCTTTGGCTGCCTCGGCGTCGCAGTTCTCGGGCGCCTTCACCTGGGTCTGACCGCTGCTGCAGCCGGGCTCGTCACCATGCGAGTTGCAGTACTGCTTTTTACAGGCGGCCGTACCGTCGACGAGCCGCTGCGAGCAGTCGGCCTTCTCGGCGACCACCGCGGGGCCGGGACCGGCGACGCACTTGTTCTTCACGACCTCGGCCGCGGCCTTGGGGCCACCACGGTCACGAGCTTCGGCAACGAGCTTGTCGACCTCGCCGCACTTCTTGTCGCGCTTGAGGGCGCTCGAGCTGTCGCGATAGAGGGTGACGTAGTGGTCCTCTAGACCATCGAACGCCGCCTTGGCTTCCTGGTGATAGACGGAGTCCTCGCCGATCTCGGCGATCGCCTTCTTGGCCTTCGCGTAGTTTCGGTCGCGGACCCCCTCCATGAGCTTGTCCTTCGCGATCTCGTTCGCCATCTCCGCCTTGTATGCGGCGCGCAGCTTCTTGGCGTTCGCTGGGTCTAGAGCCGCGAGGCGCTCCCCGCAGGAGTTCGCGTCGGTCCACTTGCGGTCGGCGGCGAACTGGTTGCACTCGATGCGGAGCTGGCCCGCAACGTCGTCGGGCTTGACCACCTCGGCGGCGTCGGCCGGCACCACGTTGGTGATCTCGCCGCTGCCGTTGTTGGTCGTATCGCTGCCGTTGGTGGCGATCACGTCGCCCGAGCCAGCGCCGTTCATCCCGTTCGTGCCGCTGCCCCTGCCGGCTGCGAGGTCGTCGGTCTTCTTGCCATTGAGGGCGAAGAACGCGCCGACGCCACCGAGCACGAGCACACCGAGCACGATCGCGACAAGCAGGCCGCGCTTGCTGCCGCTCTCTGCAATGTCAGCGAGCACCGCGTCGCGGGCGAACACGAAGTCCTGGCCCGGCTCGACGAACTGGAACCGGACGTGACCGAGGTCGACGGTGTCGCCGCGGCGCAGCTCGACCTTGCCGTAGTCCTGACCGTTGACCCGCACGCCGTTGCTCGACTGCAGATCACTGATCGTGTAGCGCCCGCTATCGGGATCGCGCGTGACCTTGGCGTGGTTACGGCTGATCGACCGGTGATTGACGACGATGTCGTTCTCGTCGGTGCGCCCGACGATCATCTGCGGCCGGGTGAGATCGAATTCCTTGCCCGCGAAGTTCGACGAGACGATCACGAGCTTGCCGTAGCCGGCGTTCTGCGTGAGCGCGGCGACCTGCGCGGCGGTGGCCACCGGGCGGCCGTTCGGATCGGTGTCGGCAACGGCGGCCGACGAGCGGTTCGGCTGGGGAGTTCCGGGGATCGGCTGGGGGACGACCAGCGGCGGTGCCTGCACGGTCGGAGCGACCGCAGCAGCAGCGGCGGGTGGCACTGCCGCCATGACCTCGGTGGGCAGGCCCTGATCGATGCGCTCGATGGGCATCGTGCGCGCATCATCGACCTGCTCGACACCCTCAGCCTTGAGGTAGAGCTTGTAGTCGCCGATCTGGACCTGGTCGCTGATACGAAGCGACACCCGTTCGGCGATGCGCGCGTTGTTGACGCGAATGCCGTTGTAGCTGTTGAGGTCCTCGATCTGGACATCGCCGTTGTTGCGGAGGATGCGAGCGTGGCGACGCGACACGTTCCGCTCGGTGAGCCGGATCGTGTTGCCTTCTTTACGCCCGATCGTGATCTCGTCACGGATCAAGGGGACGACTGTCGTCTTCCCCTCGTCATCCTGGATCACCAGCTTGAACATCGTGTGATGTGTCCCCGGCTAAACGGTAGAAATACAGGTCAGCAAAAACAAACCGTGCGGGCGACTACTTGTTCGTCCCTCGCAGCGACAGCTTCCCTAGCTTGATCGCCGCTGCGAGTTGCGGATCCTCGTCGTCGTCCTCGTCAATTGTGGCATCACTCCCACCACCAGCGCCAGCACCCCCAACGATCTCTTCCGGTGCGAATGCATCCACGAGCAGGTCCGGAATCAGGCCCTTTGATTCCAGCGAGTTACCCTTCGGGGTCAGGTAACGCGCCGTGGTGAGCTTGAGCCCGGCGCCGTCATCGAGATCGTAGAACGTCTGTACGGTGCCCTTGCCGTATGTAGGTTGACCGACCAGCTTCGCACGTCCGTGGTCCCGCAAGGCGGCGCTCAGGATCTCGGAAGCCGACGCCGTTCCCTGATCCACGAGGATCGTCACGGGCACCCCGACCGCGAGCCCGCCCTTGTGTGCGTTCTGCGTCTCGACCGAGCCCTGGCGGCCGCGGATCGTCACGATCGTGCCGCTATCGAGGAACTGATCGGCCACCAGGATCGCCTGATCGACGATGCCGCCCGGATCATCACGGAGATCGAGGATCAGTGAGCCGAGCGCGTTCTGCGTCTTGAGCCCCGCGAGTGCGGCGGCGACATCTGCGCCGGTCGCCTCGACGAACCGCGAGATCTGGAGATACCCCAGGCGCGGTTCGAGCACCTTCCACGCGACGCTCTGCTGCTTGACCTGTGCACGCACGAGCGTGAATGCGCGCGGATCCTTCCAGCCCACGCGCGACACCGTGATCGCGACGCGCGTGCCCGACGGTCCGCGCAGCTTGGCCTCCCACGCGCCGGCCTCCTTGAGCTCCCTGCCCTTCTCTGCGGTCGGCGCGCCATCAATGGTGACGACCCGATCGTCCTGCTGCAGGCCGGCAACCGCGGCCGGCGAGCCCGGCAGGATCTCCTCGATGACCGGATACGGCGGGACACTCGGCCGCGCATCGTCGAGGAAGCCCGGGGCGAGGATGAGACCGATCGAGCCGAACTCGCCCTCGGTGTCCTGGCGAATCTTCTCGTAGCGCTTCGGCGGCAGGTACGTCGAGTGGACGTCTAGGTTGTGGAGCATGCCGCGCATCGCGTCGCGCAGCAGCGCCTGCTCGTCGACGTTATCGACGTAGTTGTTCTGGATCACCGCGAGCGCCTGCGCGAACGCATCGAATGCGCGAAAGCGTGCGACGTCCTTGGGGATCGCGACGGCGAGCGTGGCAGTCGCGAGGATCGCGCCTGCACAGAAGGTAGCCACGTGAGATGCCCGGCTCATCGCCGTTCAGCTTACGCGCGAGTGCGTGTCAGCGGGCGAGCAACGGCTCGGGATCGATCGGCAGACCGCCCGGGCCGACCTTGGCGCGAAGCTCGAGATAGACGCGGGCGCGAACGGCGCGGCCGATGCGATCGCCGCGTGTGACCCTGGTACCGACTGGAATCGCGAGCTCGGACAGCTTGGCGACGATCGTGAAGTAATCCCCGTGATCGAGGATCACGCCATGATCGAGCCCGCGCATCGGGCCCGCATAGCGCACGACCCCGTCGGCCGGCGCCACCGCCTGCGCGAGGGCCGGGACCTCGAAGTCGATGCCACGGCGGGCGAGCACGGCCTTGCTACGCTCGTGAATGATCGTGCCGAACCGGCGCGCGATCGTGCCCTTCGCCGGCCGCAGGATCGACTCGGGCAGCACGATCGCGGGGACCTGTGCGGTCGCCGCGCGCAGCGTCGTCTCGGCCGCGCGGAGCTGTGCAGCCTCGTCGGCGAGCAGCTGGCGCTCGCTGCGATCGCGCTCGAGCAGCAGACGTGCAGCAGCGCGGCGGCGAGCGTTCGCCATGCGATCGACGTCGCTGGCTTCGCCGCCCGCGGCAAACCGCGTGCGCAGGATTCGATACGCAGCACGCACGCGACGCAGCCGCGCAGCCTCGGCCTCGGTGACCTTGGTGTCGACGATGATCACCGTCTTCGCCAGCGTCTCGAGCTCGGCGGCGACTTGCTCGGCGAGCGCCTGGTGCGGATCCTTGGATCGCGGTGCCTCGCGTGCGCCCTTCGCGAGCGCGGCGGCAGCGTTCGATGTATCGAGCGCCGTGACGTGCCGGCGCTCCGCCTGCGCGCTTGCGGTCAGCAGGATCAGCGCGGCGAGGCCGTTAGCGAGCCGCACGTCCACCCCCGGCAGCGCCCGCCAGGCCACCGCCGACGAGACCGAGCGTGGCGCCGAGGCCAACGAACATCGCGCAGGCATACGCGGCCGGCAGCGTGACCTCGACGGCGCCGAGCACGCCGTGCAGGCCCGCGGTGATCGCGTCGCCGTAGACCGTGATCGCGGCGTACAGACCACCGAGGGCGAGCAGCGCCGCGATCGTGCCCTGCAGCGCGCCGGCAAACGCGGTCGGAATGAACAAGAACGTCGGGCTCGCGCCGAGCAGGTGCGCCACTGCGAGCTCGCGTTCGCTGCGCTCGAACCGCACGCGAATCGCCGCGAGGGCCACCAGCAGCGCGAGGGCCGCGAACAGCGCCGCACCGATCCACGCGATGCTGCGCACCGTGCCGAGCGTCGCGGCGATGCGCTCGCTGCCACCATCCTCGACAATGATGTCGTCGACCGCGGGCGAGCCCTTGAGTGCGCGCAGCGTCGGGCTCATCGCGATCACGTCGCGCACGCCCGGCGCGAGAGTCACCTCGACGCTGGCCGGCAGGCTCGCGAGCTCGACCCCTTCGAGGAGCGCGGAGTCTGCACCGAGCGCCTGTTGCAGTCGCTCCGCAGACTGCGATGCCGGCACCAGCTGCGCGTGCTCGATCCCCGGCAGCTTCGCGAGCTCGACGGCGAGTGCGGTCGCGCGTGCCTCGTCGACACCTTCCCCCAGGTAGACGACCATGCTCGCGTTGCCGTGCGTGTCGCGCGTCCAGCGATCGACGTGATCGGCGGTCAACGCCGCGACCCCGACCGCGAACATCGCCGCGGTGAGCGCGAGCAGCGTCCACGCCATCACGCGCGGTCGCTCACAGGCGATGCGCGCGGTCCGCCGGAATGCAGACGCGATGCGTGGGACGATCATGTCTAGGTCTCTTCGTCCGCGGAGCCGGGCATCGCGACCGCGCGGCGGCGATCGAACGGACCCGTCATGCGGTCGAAGATCGCCTCGGGCGCCGGCCCCGGGTCCGCTTCCATCGTGACGTCGGTGACATCGAACTCAGAACGGCGCCGCACATGACGCGGCGCGATCGTCCTGAGCTTGCGAAGCGTACGCATCTTCATGCAACACCTGCCGTGCGAGCGGGAATGGGAAACGGCACCACGTTGTCCTCGCGCGTCTCGGGCTTCTCGGGATGCAGCGGTGTCGGGGCCGACTGTGCGTCGAGGATCTGATCGAGCGAACCGCTCGCGATCTCCGATAGCGGCTTGAGCTGGCCGTCGACCAGCGCGAGCTGGCGCCACTTGTTGCGCTCGGCGATCGCACGCAGCGCAGGCTCGCGGCCATAGATGACGACCGCGGCCCCCGCCGCAGCCGCCGCCTCGAACGCCGCGCAGACCATCCGCGCACCCTCGGCATCCTGCATGCTCGTGGGGTGATCGCCGACCAGGAGCTCGGGACGGCGAATCAGCGCGCGCGCAACCGCCACGCGCTGGCGCTCGGCCGCCGACAGACAATCGACCGGCAGCGACGCTTCATCCTCGAGCCCCAGCAACTCGAGAACTTCCCCCGCGCGCACCACCGACATCGAACGCGGAATGCCGTCAATCTCGAGCGGCAGCACGACGTTGAGCTGTGCGCTCCGATCGTCGAGCAGACACAGATCCTGCGGCACCACACCGACCCGCCGGCGCAACAGCCGCAGCGAGGCCCGGCGCAGCTTGCGCAGGTCGTGACCCAGCACCTCGATGCGACCCGCCGTCGGTTGTACCTCGCCCAGCGACGCAGCCACGAGCCGCGACGTCCCCACCCCGGCGGCACCAACGATCATCACCACGTCCCCGCGCGCCACCTTGAGGTTCGCGCCGGTGACGATCGCGTCGCCACCCCTCGGGTGGTCGAGTCGAACATCGACGAGCTCGATCATGTGCTCCAGCTACTCCCATCTGATCGATGGGGGCAAAAAAACGGCCACCACCCACAGCAGCGCACCATTCAAATCGTAGGATTCACAGATGCACCGCCTGTCGCTCGTCTGGCTCCTCGCGACGATCGCGTGTCGATCGAACGAGACCGAGAGTGTCGGCAAGCTCGAGACCAAGATCGGCGCGGTCGAGGCGCGACTCGGCTCGATCGAGACGAAGATTCCCGTCGACACGGCCGCGGTCTCCGCCGAGCTGCTCGCGAAGGGTGCCGCCAGTGGGCTGCATGGACCAGCGGGTCCCGACGGACCGCGGGGTCCCGAGGGGCCTCCGGGGCCGATGGGTCCGGCAGGTGTTGGACCGGCCGGCGCGATCGGCGAGCGCGGCGCCAAGGGCGACACGGGACCCGCGGGGCCCGAGGGTCCCCAAGGAATCCAGGGACTGCAGGGCGCGCAGGGAATCCAGGGTCCTCAGGGAGCGCAAGGTCCGAAAGGACCGGCCGGGCCCGCGGGTGCGTATGGAGGGAAGTCGGATCTGGTCCGCAAGGAACACCGCATCTCCGTCGGTGCCGGCTTGGTCGCGACCGCGGTGGCGAGCTGTGATCGCGCGAGCGATCTGCTCGTGACCGGCGGCTGCTACGCCGACCCGCAGTGGATGGCGATCCTCGTCGCGTCGCGGCCGATGGCGATGACCGATCAGGCGAACCCGGCGGCGTGGCGCTGCGACTACAAGAACACGTCGCCGTCGTCGACGATCGAGGTGGTCAGCGAGGCGTACTGCGTGCGGCCCAGAGAGTGAATCTCCAAGAAAGCTAAGCGAGCGAGCCCAGTCAGAACCGGTACCAACGATCGTCTGAGAAACGTTTCCTTGGGACGTCCGCTGTAAGTCTCGTCAACACGCATCCATTGCGTGGCGATAACTCCCAGGCGACATTCGTCCGATGGTGGTTCGCTTCTGGATCGCGTTGGTCATGCTCGGCATGGCAGGAGCGAGAGCGCATGCGCAGGTCCGCTCGACAACCATTCACTTCGCGAGTGCTTCTGGCGGGACAGGTTACGACGCGGCGTCGTTCACAGCGCGATATGCCCTTCACCCCTGTAACGGAACACTCAAGATCACGACGGAATTCGTCCCCGGGTCGTTCCAGTGGTCGGCGACCTACTGGCTCGACGGAAACTCCTACGCAGCTCCCAGCGGGCTCACACCCACGGTCAACGATCAGGGCACGTTCAACGGCATCGTTCGCGTCCGTGGTGGCGCTCACGTCGGGTCGTTCTCCTCGACTGCGGGTTTGCAGACGCATGGGGTGACACCGCGAATGTCGCGAGCCTCTCGAAGTACGTCGACGTCACGGACAAGCGTGCGATCGCCGCATTTATCGACAGCCTCGAGGTGGTGCCGCATACCAACCCCGTCTATCGAGACAGCAACGTCGAGAGCTGGCTCCGCGATCAAGAACGCAAGCGGATAAAGAACGAGCAGGACGCCAAGGACAAGGACGCCAAGGACGCCAAGGACGCCAAGGACGCCAAGGACGCCAGGGACGCCAGGGACGCCAAAGACGCCAGGGACGCAAAGGACGCCAAGGACGCCAAGGACGCAAAGGACGCCAAGGACGCAGGGGACGCGAGCAGCAAGGCGCCGGACGCACCGACCACGGCCGAGGACGACGCGGCGCAAAAGGCCGCGGCTGCGGAGCAAGCCGCGCGTGCGGCGAAGGCGCAAGAGGAAGCGGTTAGGGCGGATCGTGACAGCCGGTCCGCGAAGACGAAGTGGACCGACGCCGACGCGCGCGATTCGAGCGGTGGCTACTGGCCGGAGTCTCGTTGCGCGTGGATGGACAGCGAGGGGTTCATTCACCCGCCGGTAGGTAAGCATCGATGCGATCCCAAATATATGAAGACGGTGTTCGAAGCGATGCGGAAGCAACAAGCAGACCGCGACGCGAGGAATGCTCAAGCACGCAAGGAACAACAGGCGCGCGACATGGTGCAGCAGTATGGAGGCCCGACGCGCGAGGGCCAGATGATGGTCGGAGCGGCCATCGTCGCAGCGCCGCTCGTCGCCGCGGCGGGCGAAGCGCTGGACGCGCTCGACAACGCAAATCCCAAGACATTCGATCTCGAGCTTGCCGGCCGAATGTCGACCGCGGGAACTGGCTACGGAATCAACGTACGTGCGCCAGGCGTCTTCTATGTACAGATGGGCTTCGAGACCTATGACACCGCAAGGTGGCACCGCGCGTTTGCCTATTCGACAGGTTTTGGATTTCAGCTGCCGCTCACCCGCAAATTCACCGTTCGCGCGTTCGAGATCAACCTGCAGCTCGGTCAGATCCAACACATTGTCAACCGGACCGAGACGACGGCTGGTGTGAGCCTACGCACGGGTGTTGTGTATCGGCTCGTCGGAGGACTCGGCCTCTCGGTCATGCTCGCGCTCGACACGTTAGGATCGGTCAAGGCGTTCGCTGACGTCGGCGTGCTCTGGCGCTTCGATCTCAACTCCAACCGGAAGTACATAATCCGATGAAGAAGCTTGTCCCTCATGCAGTGTACGTCCTCGGTCTAGCAATGACTGGCGCGTGCGATCCGGTCGCCCAAGCCTATTGTGACAAGCGGGTCGAGTGCGGGAGCTTCGCCGATGCCGAGACGTGCCTCGAATCGCTACGCGGCGGTGACGACAACTCGCCCTGCATCGACGAGGCATACGAAATGATCGAATGCGCAGCGGGCCTGGAGTACACGTGCGGTGACTACGCTCGTGTCTTCGCGGAGTCGTGTTCGGTCCACGAATGTGAGGCCAGAGCCTGCTCGAGCGCAGGTGAACCGGCGTGGCGACAGCTCCGTGCAAACCCGTGCAGGGGCGAGCCGCTCGATCCCACGGGCAGGTGGGTGTTGAAGTTCACCGCCGTAGCCAGCCCGTGCGTAGGCGCGAGTCTATATCGGACGATCAGCGTGGAGCGCTCAGGCGACGGCTTCACGTTCTTGTCCAAGAACAACGGCGCTGTCTCGACCACCGGGACCCTCGACGCCATGGGAGACACGGCGATCATGCGTGCGTCTGTCGTATCCCGACGTACCGATGACAGCGAGATCCTCGACGAGACGTACACCTTCGACGCGACGGCAAAGCAGCTCGTGGAGCCAACGCCTTCCTCTGCTGCGGATATCACCGGGACGGGCACATACGTCGTGAATGGATGTAGCGGGCAGGTCACCCTGACAGGGACGCTCGAGTACTACGTCGAGCCCGACGAGGATGAAGACTAGGTGTCAGCCGACTACGGCGCGGTCCACTCCACGCTCACCGAGTAGGTCGCAGCGCTGTAGCCGTTGACCACGACGTAGGCGGTCGTCGCCGACGGCGCGGTCAGCGTGCACTCCTCGGCCGGACCATCGAGATACGGTCGGCAGTTGAACTGGGTCGCGGTCGGCTGGCTGCCGAAGCGCACGTAGAGATCGGGATCGCCGGTGCCGCTCATCACGACCGAGAAGGTCGAGCCCGCCTTGACCGCGTAGGAGCCGACCGCGACGGTCGCGCCCTTCGCAACGCTGCCGGTCCTGGTCTCGGTCTTCGCGGGCGTCGTCGGCATCGGCGTGCCGCCGCCGCCACCAGCCGCACCGTAGAGTGCGGTCGCGCCGACCTTGTCCGACGCGCTCCAGCTGAGCGAATTCGAGCCGCCGTTGCAGTGCGGGTAATGCATGATCGACTTGTTGTCGTACGGCGTCAGCGGACGGTACTTGTTGTCCTCGAAGCAGGTGCCCGCCTCGGGACGCGTGTGCTCGTGACGGAAGCCGAGCACGTGACCGAGCTCGTGACCGAGGATGCTGGCGAGTGACCAGCCCGTATTGCCGAAGCTGCTCGTATCGACGAGCACGTCACGCGCCGACTTCGGCGAGCTCGGGAAGAACGCGCGCGCCAGGTACGGCTGACCGCTGACCTGCTTCACCGGGAACACGATGTTGGTGTTCGAGGTCGTGCAGCTCGCATCCTGCGCCGGCACATAGACGAAGTTGACGTTCGCCATCGTGTCCCAGCCGATCTCGTCGGTCGCGCGCTTCATCGCGGCGACCACGGCGGCCTTGTTGGAGCCGAAGTTGTTGCTGATGCAGTAGGTCAGGTTCAGCTTCTGCGCATCGGTCCACTTGTCATCGCTCTGGCCGACGCGATTGACGATGAGCGCCCCCTGCTGCGTTCCTTCCCAGAACTCGTAGAGCGCCTTGTCGTCGAGGATCGGCGTATCGCCGTTGACGATGTAGACACCGCCCTCGAAGTCTTCGTGATAGGTGCTCGCGCGAAACACATCGAACGACTCCTCCGCGGTCGTCGACAACGTTTCATCTGCACCACCCACTGCACAGCCCGCCGCACCAAGGATCGCAACGAATGCAGGGCTTCTCATCGAGAAGTCCCTTCTTCATCCGCGATGCCAACGCAGATGCACAACATGTGCAGCAGGCCTGCTGCGATGTCCTGTCATCACGCTTCGGTGATCGAACCGAGAACACTCGGAGACACCGGTGTGTGAGCGAGCAAACGATACCAGTCGGTCGATGTGCCGCGATGGTCGCTGCGGGTACCACCTCTCCCTCCCTCTCGAACTGACCTCAGCATCGTGAGCCGTCAGACGATGTCATCTCACGGCATCGTGCGCGGTGCGCCATGACATCTGCTAGTGGCCGGTGAGGACTCGAGAAGTTGTGCATCGCGCGCCACGCCGTCACGGCGTCGATGTGTGCTTGCGTCGTTCTGCCTCTGGAACGTTGTGCGCTAGTTGGTGGCCGTGTAGCACACGACCGCATTGCCGAAGGTAGGAGGCAATCCGATCGCGAGCGGCGCGGTCGTGACCTCGGCAGTGCCGTTGTAGACGCGCAGTCCGGACGCGTTGAACGTGCCGTCGGCAACGACGACCGAACCATCCGGACACGCAGCGAGATCCTGCACCATCTGGGTCGACGGCGATACCGGTGCATCCCACAGCGCACCGGTCGCCAGGTCGAAGCCCTTCAACGAACCCGTCGGGTTCGAGAAGTCCGGCTGCAACGTGCCGACAGCCATCCACAGGATCGAGCCGTCATGCGCGACATCCATGTGGGCCACGGTGCCGGCAATGTCCGAGTTGGCCAGACCAGCCGCGCACGTCGCCGCCGGCGAAGCGCCGGTCGACAGTCGCGCGATGCAGCCGGTGCTGTAGTCGGTGAAGCTGGGGAGTAGTGCGATCAGGAGATCGCCACCGAACACCGACGACTCCGGCGACCGGACGATGAAGTTGTACGGGTTGGGCGTCGGCAACGTGATGGTCGCGGTGACCAGGTCGGTCGTCGAATCGATCACGACGACCTTGCCCGGACCGCGTGGTGCGAAGAACTCGTCGAGGATTCCGCAGCTCACGTACACCTTGTTGCCGATCGCATACGCACTGACGCAGTCGGGGTGACCGTCAACCGTGTCGAGCGCCGAGAGATCGATCGTCGTGAGCGCGAGCGGCGCGGTGTCGACCTTGATGACGCCGGCCGTTCCCAGTGCCGGAACGTAGAGCGATGCGCCCACGACCGCGATGTCCTGCGGGTTCGAGCCGGCACCGGTTCCGTATTGCTCCACTAACATGAGCGTGTTGGCGTCGAACACCGTGATGCTGCTGCCGGCGGAACGGTTGACGACATAGATCCGATCGCCGATGTGGCGAATCACCGGATCGCCCGAGACCGCACCGGTGCCACCAACGTTCTGGCTGACCTGCATCGACGAGAGATCGAGCTTCGACATCAGACCGGTCATGTTGAAGTCACCCGACACGACGAGCGCTTGCTGGGTCATCGTGACGGCGGCATCGGCCGTGACGGCGGCATCGGCCGGTCCTGGATCGACGTGGGTGTCATCGCCGCAGGCGGCAAGCAGAAGGAAGGCGAGGCAAAGAGAACGCGGCATCAGTAACTCCAGTCCAAGTTCAGGTACACGGTGCGACCCGGCAGCGGAAACCCGCCGACGTCCGCCAGAGCGATCGATGTGGAAGTGAGATCCGGGCGCGGCGGCGGGTCGAGCGGGACCTGCTGCACGCGCACGTCGAACAGATTCTCGACGCTGAATGCAGCGGCGACGCCGGCCGCGATCTCGACACGGGTCCCGACGCCCGCAAGCGTGCGCGCGGGGATCGTCATGAGGTTTGCCTGGTCGAGATAGGTCGTCGATTGCCAGCTGCCGTCGAACCACAGCTGCGCGCGGTGACCGCGGAGCGTCTGCTGCGCATCGAGGCGCGCGTAGACCGCGTGCGCCGGCTGCCGCGGTAGCGCCTTGTTCGAGTAGCTCGGATCCTCGGAGAGCTGCTCGGTCACGAGGCGCGTGTAGTTCGCGGTGATCGCGAGGACACGCGCGATGCGCGCCGAAGCGACGACCTCGCCGCCATAAGTCTGCACGTTCGCCACGTTGAGTGCACGCGCGACATAACCGACGCTCGACACGAACGCGATCGTGTCGCGGCTGCGCGTCCCGAACGCGCTGGCTTCGACGAGGATCCGGTCGACACCGCTGATCGCCTTCGCCGGCGCCCACACGAGGCCGAGCTCGGTCGATGGTCCGCGTTCCGGACGAAGATCCGGAGACGCCACGATCGTGCCGCGATTACCGAATAGCTCGACGAGGGTCGGCAGCCGGACGTAGTAGCCCGCGCTGGTCTTGATCGCGACATCGCCCGTGACCACTGCGCGCGCAGACAAGCGCGGGCTCGGCACGCGGTCCCAGCGCACCGGCAACGGCATCCCGGCCGAGGGCCCCGCGCTGATCGGCGCCGGATCCGTGCGCAGCACATCGATGCGCATCGCGGGCGTGACGACCACGGTCGCTGCGTCATCGAGCGAGAGATCGAGGGAAGCGAGCACCGCGGTACCGACGCGATCACCACGAAGCGTGGCGGCCCGCGAGCTGCGATCTGCGTCGGTGAACTTATCGCCACGTAGCTCGACGCCTGCGGTCGCGCGATGGCGACCGAGCGGCATGCTCCACGTTGTTTGTGCGCCGCCCGACAGCGTGAGGTAGCCGCGATCGAGCGCGCCGAGACCGATCTCGTTCAGCGGATCACGCAGGCGCTGGGTCTCGACGAGCAGGTAGCCGAGCTGGCGCGCCGTGGCGCGGCCGACAGCGACATCGAAGCGACCATCGCCGATCACGTCCAACGTGGTGAGCGATGCATCGTACGACGGCTGATTCGCGCTGCCCGGCAAGCCTTGCCGCTTGTGCGCGACACGAACGCCACCGGCCTTGCCGCGATCTCGTGTACCCACCCGTGCCGACGCGTCGAGCTGGCGGAAGCCATTGTTGCGGCGCTCGCGATACGCGTCGTCGCGCGAGTTGAGCGGCGTGCCGTTGTCGGAGAAGAACGAGTAGTCACCGGTCGCGCCCTGGTAGCCCGCGTTGACCGACGACAGCAGCTCGCCATCGCGATGCGCGTCGCCGTAGTGGAGGCGTGCGTGTCGCGCGCCGTACGAGCCTGCACCGATGGTGGCGCGCAGCCGATCGCCCCGCTCGCCACGCCCGAGCCGCGTCACCAGATTCAGCGCACCGCCCACGCCAGCGCCGCCGAGCTCGATCGGAACTGCGCCGCGATACAGCTCGACCTCGCCGAACGCGTCGAGACGGAACCGGCTGAGGTCGGTCGTGACCGCGGCCAACCGCGAGAGCGGCACACCGTCGACGAGCACACTGGTGTGGCCCGGCGACGCACCGCGCACACTGATCGACTCGTATGCGCCGAGGCCACCGAGCGAACGCGACTGCACGCCCGCTGCGGCACCGAGTGCATCCGCGACCGAGGTCGTCGCCGGATGATCGTCGCTGTGAACGATCGTGACGAACGGTGCGTCGCCGAGCGCGCGATCGCGATCCCGCGCTGCGGGCGCTGCATCGGCGTCCGGCGCGCGATCGACGATGACGATCGTCTCGCCTTCGCCGCTGTCAGCAACGCCATCGGCCCACGCAATGCGCGCGAGCACGAGCAACAAGCCTATGGATACACGTAGTGTCATTCCTCCGTCCCGAGGTCGCGACGGAGAGGTGTCCTGACTTCCGGTTCATCCTTCGCGGCGCCTTCCCAGTTACCCAGTGGCTGGCACATGCCGTGCCGCGTCGTCCCCAGTTACAGTAGCGGGGGCTGTGCTCGATTGTTCACGAGCTTCCCTGCATCCGTCGGAGCTGTTGCTTGAGTCGTCTGTCGGTTCGATCCTCCGAGCGGGCTAGTAACACGATATCGTAGTCCTGATGAAGGGGATCGTTTGGACCATCGCGCTGCTCTTCGCATGTGGTGGAGATGACGACGCAAGCGGGATCGACGCGAGCGTCCAAGGTGGTGTGGGCGAGCCCGCAAACCTTGTCGGCATCACGCTCGCGCACAACCAGGTTCGCGCGATGGTCGACACGTCGGGGATCGCAGGCGGGCCGCTACCGCCGATGCAGTGGGACTCCACGCTGGCTGCTCACGCCACCGCGTGGGCTTCGATGTGCGAAGACGACGACGGCAACGGCCTCGTCGATCACAGCTCGAGCGGCTATCGATCGAACGTCGGCGGCTTCAGCTACGTCGGCGAGAACATCTTCGCATCGGGTGGCAGCATGGCGAGTGCGACCCAGGCGGTCCAGGTGTGGGCCGACGAGAAGAACGACTTCACATACCCGAACTGCGCCGGTGGCGCCGTGTGCGGTCACTACACGCAGATCGTGTGGCGCAGCAGCGTGAACCTCGGCTGCGCGAACGTCACGTGCAGCGGTCTTCAGTACAAGGGCGTCGTGCTCTGCCAGTACGGCCCCGGTGGAAACAGCGGCGGCGCGCCCTACTGATCGCGCTGCCACTTCATGAGACGAGCGTCACGCCCACAATTGACGGGCTGAGAGATTTTCGGGTTATTGTCTTCCTGAAGCGCGCGGGGGCGAGCTTCAGGAGGACCTGTGGGATTTCGATTGTCACTGATGAGTGTCGCAGGCGCGGTGTGCCTGTCGACGATGGCCATGGCCCAGCCCGGGCCCCTGCCGAGCGCTGATTTCGCCAAGCAGGGCATGGATCGTTACAACGTCGGCGATTTCGCCGGCGCGATCGCACCGCTCGAGAGGGCGGTCGAGCTCGAGCCGAACAACATCCAGTATCGGCTCACCCTCGCGGAGTCGTATCGCCAGACCGGCCAGTGCCCGAAGGCGCGGCCGCTCTACAAGGCGATCGTCGACGCGGCGCCGACCGACGCACAGGTGAAAGCGACTGCGGAGAGCGGAATCACCGCGTGCCCCGAAGCGGCGATCACGCCGCCGCCGCCGACGCCGACGCCACCGGCGCCCGAACCCGAACCGACGATCGTGTATCGCGATGGCGGCGTCAGTAACGCGAACATCAGCATGCTCGCGCTCGGCGGTGTCAGTGTCGGCCTCGGGCTCGGCCTGCTGTTCGCGGCGCACGGTGATGCGCGCGACGCCGACGTCGCGGCCGCGTACAAGGACCACAGCCGTATCGACTCGCGTTCGACCACGCTCTACGTCGCAGGCGGTCTGGCCGTCGGCGTGGGCGTGGCGTTGAGCGTGGTGTCGTTGATTCGCATCAAGGCCACGGATGAGCACGCCACCTCGGTCTCCGTCTCGCCGCGTGCGGGCGGCGGAACCGTCGTGTTCGGGGGTTCGTGGTGAGCAACATGTTTACAAACCTAGGAGAGCCAATGCGCGGAACGATTCTTGTGATGATGGGGATGCTGGTCGGTTGCCAGGACGGCATCAGTGTCGACGCCGACGAAGACTCGTTCTGCAGCGAGCTCGCCGAGGTCGCCTGCCACAACCTCTACAGCTGCTGTTCGGAAGGCGAGATCGAGCAAGAGCTCGGCGTCAGCGAGCCGCGCACCGAGGAGCAGTGCCGCGAGGACAAGAAGCGTAACTGCGAGCGCGGCACCGCCAATCTGCGTGACTCGCTGTCGAAGGACCGCGTCCGCTTCAACGCCGACGCTTTCAACACGTGCATCGAGACCTACCTCGCGCCCGACGACACCTGCGCGCAGTACGTCGACGAGCTGCCGTGGACCGAGCCGTGCGATGTCGAGCTGTGGACCGGCCTCGTCGGCATTGCCGGCAGCTGCTTCTTCGATCACGACTGCGCGGGTTACCCCAAGACCGCCGAGTGCGGCCCTGACCAGAAGTGCGTTGCGCTGCCGGTCGGCGGATTCCCGTGCATCAATGGCGAGTGCGCCGAGGACTTCTTCTGTGGCAGCGGCCTGATCTGCCAGGCGCGGCTCGCCGAGGGCGCGCCGTGCACGGGCTTCGACCAGTGCCAGGAAGAGCTGTTCTGCGACTCGAACGCGATGCCGATGCCGATCTGCACCGGCCGCAAGGAAGGCGGCGAGGCCTGCACGAGCGATCAGAACTGCGTGTCGAGCGACTGCATCCCGGGCCAGTGCTCGATGACGGGCTCGAGCTGCTTCACCGACGCGAACTGCACCGCGCGCTGCGCCGATGACTTCAGCTCGTGCACGGTCGGCATGGACTACCAGTGCAACGCGACCGGTTATTGCAACGAGGTGACCAGCCAGAGCTGCTCGGGCTCGACCGCCAACTCCCAGTGCGTGAACCTGGCTGCCGGCACGACGTGCATCTTCAACGTCGCCTGCGTGCCGAGCGAGTGTATCGGTGACCCGGTCTGCACTGCGCCGCTGTTCCTGGCCGACTACTGCACGCAAGGCAAGATCCTGTGAGGACCCTCGCCCCGCACCTGGCTCTCACGTTCGCCGTGGCCTGTAGCGGCGGCGATGGCAGCTCGCGCGATGCGAGCGTCGACGTCAATCTCGCCGACGCGCCGTACAACGCTCCGACGCTGACCTCGTTCGTTCCCAGCCCATCCTCGGTCACCGCGGGCGTGCCGACCATGATCACGTGGAACTGGACGTATCAGGTCGAGCCTCCGATTCCGACGGCGGTCTGCACCATCAATAACGGCGTGGGTGAAGTCGCCCGTGGCGGGATGACGATGGTGACGCTCACCGAGACGACCGTGTTCCGGCTGACCTGCTCGAACGCGGCCGGCATGACGTCGCGCGACACCGTCATCACGATCCCGCCGGCATCGCCGACGCTCGCGACGTTCACCGTCTCGCCAGCATCGGTCGCGCCGAATGCGGCGACCACCGCGACGTTCAGCTGGACGTTCACCGGAACACCGTCCCCGGTGCCGACGTGCGCCGTCGCGGGCGTCTCGGCGGTGACGGCCTCGGGCGGCACGGCGTCGCTCAATCTGACGCAGGCGCGCACCTACCGGCTGCGCTGTACGAACACGCAGGGCACGAGCTTCCGCGATTTCACCGTCGCCGTGACCGAGTGCGGCACCGCGAGCGCGCAGTGCAACGCCAACGCGACGTGCACGGACACGATCGATTCCTACACGTGCGCCTGCAACAACGGGTTCACGGGCGATGGCGACACATGCAATGCGCTCGTTGGATCGTGTGCGTCGTGTGACGCCAATGCGACATGCGTCAACAACAACGAGTGCCGCTGCAACACTGGCTACGTCGGCAGTGGCACGACCGGTAACTGCGCGAAGCAGCGCATCATGTTCACCACGTCCGTGCAGGGCAACGGCAACCTGTCGACCTGGGCCGACGCGGGCGGCCAGACGGGTCTCGCAGCGGCAGACGCGATCTGCACCGCGCGTGGAACCTCCCTCGGCCTCACCAACGGCTTTGTCGCCTGGATGTCGGACGACACCAGCGATGCCTACTGTCGCGTGCATGGCGCGACGGGCAAGAAGGCGGCGCAGTGTGGCGGCACGGTGAACGCGCCGGCCGCAGGCCCGTGGATCCGGCCGCCCCTCGGCTCCGTCACCACGGCCGGTCGGCCGGTCGCGCCGACGATCGACAGGCTCCTCGCACCGACGCTGGCGACGTACTACTCGATGGGCTTCACCGAGGCTGGCACCGAGCTCGCGACCACGGAGCGCGTGCTCACCGGCACCGACGAGAACGGCGTCGCGACCACCAACACCTGCACGAACTGGACGTCGAGCTCGTTCTCGATTCGCGGCTCGGCGGGCCTTGCGCACGGCGGCGGAACGACGTGGACGCACGACACCGCTCTTGGCACGGATCCCCTGTGTGACACGACCACGTTCCGGCTGCGGTGTGTCGAGAAGGTCGCCGGGCCGGCGTTGCCGTCGCGACACCCGGCGAGCACCAAGCGCGTGTTTCTGACCTCCGTCAGCGGCAATGGCCAGCTGACCAGCTGGGCCGATGCCGCCAGTGTCCCGGTTGGGTCGACGGGCATGGTCGCCGCCGACGAGATCTGCAAGGCGCGCGCACGCTATGCGGGTTACTCGAATGCG
>JBBQFU010000048.1:0-37247 GCA_038322185.1 Haliangiales bacterium | reverse complement strand
GAACGTCAAACCCCAACCGGGCTAACTCCATACAGATTCCCATGACCCCGCGCCGGTGGACACCACAGATCGGTGTTAGGACGGGCGATGACCAAGAAGCTCGTAGGTGTCGCAGGCGCTGTCGCAGTATGTCTCATGGGTGTTGCGAGTGCGCAGCCCGGCAGGGCGATGCCGCCTGTCCCGACGACGCCGGATCTCGCCGTGCTCGCCGAGAAGCTCGTCGGGACCAACGCCAACGTGAAGGAAGGCCAGGTCGTGATGATCTCGGCCGGTCCGCTCGACACCGCGCTCGCCGAGGAGCTGGCGGTCGCCGTCCGCAAGCGCGGCGCGCATCCCATCATCACGTACTGGAGCGAGTCGCTGGCGAGGAAGACGATCGCCGGGACCCCGGACAAGTTCGACGGCCAGGCACGCAAGCTCGACATGGCGCTCGCCAAGATTGTCGACGTCACGATCTCGATCCCGCAGGTGCGGGACCCATCGATCTACGCTGCCGTGCCCGCCGCGCGCGCGGTGGTGATCGGAAAGGCCGAGCAACCTGCCGAGCAGCTACGTCGCAAGCGCAACGTGAAGATGGTCGACCTCGGCAACGGCCTCGCGCCGACCGCGATGCGCGCGAAGGAGCTCGGCCTCAGCGAAGCCGACCTCAAGAAGATCTACTGGGACGGCATCACCGCTGATTACGCGGCGGTCGAGCAGAAGTGCACTGCGCTCAAGGCGACGCTCGCCAAGGGCAAGGAGCTCAAGATCACGCACGCCAACGGCACCGACCTGACGCTCGCGATCAAGGGCAAGAAGATCTCGGTCAGCGACGGCGTGATCAGCGATGCCGACATCAAGGCAGGCGGCCCGGGTGTGCAGGCATGGCTGCCGGCCGGCGAGGTCTACCTCCCCGCCGGGATCGCGAACGGCAAGCTCGTGGACGACCGGTTCATCGCCATCGGCAAGGACACGGTTGGCCTGACCATCGAGGTCAAGGCGGGCAAGATCACCAGCATGACCGCGAAGTCCGGCTGGGACGGCGTCGTCAAGGATCGCTTCGACGCCGCGGGCCCCGGCAAGAACGAGCTGTCACTTGTCGACTTCGGCTGTAATCCCGCGGTCAAGGGCGACAAGCTCGAGAACTACATCCCGGCCGGGATGCTTACGATTGGCTTTGGCGGCAACGACTGGGCCGGCGGCACCAACAAGGAGCCGTTCGGGCTCCAGCTGCACCTGCCGGGCACGACCGTGATGCTCGATGGCAAGGCGATCATCGAGAACGGTCAGCTGAAGTGATGAGTTTGACCCTGCGCTGCCTGTCGCTCATTGCGCTGCTCGGTGGCTGTGGATTCGGAGCCGGGCGCATCGTCGCCGCCGGACCCGGGCACACCGTCAGCGGCGGCGGTGGTGGCCGCACTCCCATCGCGGGTGACTGCAAGAACACGTTCAGGGGGACCTGCGTGAGCTGGTACACGAGGTCCGAAGCCCCGCTGACGGCGCCCGCGCCCGGGCCGTCTTCCAACCTCGACACCCGTAGAAACACCTCCGAGATGGGCCTCGGTGTCGTATTCGGCATGGATGTCGGTTACGGCAGCGCGAAGGTCGGCGACGTAGAGGCGTCTGGCTACACCGCGCACTACTACCTCGAGCTGGTCGTGCCGCGGGGCAGGTACGGCTTCGCGGTGCAGACGGGTTACACGACGCAGCACCTCGACGAGGTGGAGCAGGACGCTACGTACAGCGGGATGGACATCGTCGCGAAGCTTCTGGTCGCGCTCGGAAATTCGACCGTCTACTTCGGTGTTGGCTACATCTCCACGCTGCTTGCAGCCGCGGTCGTGGATGCCAGCGGCACTCGGCTTGTCGGCGGCATCATGCTGTCGATGCCAACGAGGACCTTCACCTTCGTGCCTCGAGTGGAGTTACAGCACACCAGCGCCGGGGACGTCGACTACTCTGCCAACGCGGCGGTGGGCAGCGTCTCCGTCCTGTTCTAAGACAAGTGCACGTGCCTGGAACTGCTGTTGTTCTCGTTGGTGAGACGTTCGTCGGTAACGGCACCCTCGAGACAGCGTTTTTCTGCTGATTCCGTCATCGGGCGCGGTTAGAGTCCGCCGCGATGCGCAACCTGGTCCTTGGGACCTCGATCATTCTCGGTGCGTGCGGCCCCTCCGATCGGGAGGGTAATGGCGGCCAGCCCGATGCAGCGATGCAGACCGGCGACGGCTCGACGCAAGGTCCCGCGTCGCGCGTCTACGCGCACAGCGGCGACAAGCTGTACCAGATCGATACGCAGACACTGGCACCGGTCAACGTCGGTACGATGGCGGGCCTCGGCACGCAGAGCCTGACCGACCTCGCGATCGACAAGGCCGACAAGATGATCGGCATCACGCTCGACAAGCTCTACACGATCAACGCGCAGACCGGCGCGGCGACGCTCGTCACCCAGCTGACGGGGAGCGCGAAGGACCTCACGAGCCTGTCGTTTGTGCCCGAGAACCTCAACGATCCGAACAGCGCCGACATCCTGGTGTCGGCGAACTTCAACGGCGAGGTGTTCGAGATCAACCCGACGACTGGCACCGCCACGATGCTCGGCGACTTCGGCACGCACAACAGCCAGCCGATCGGCTCGAGCGGCGATCTGATCGGGGTGCAGGGCCTCGGCATCTACGCGACCGTCAATGTCGGCACCAGCCCGACGGCGCAGGACTACCTCGCTCGCATCGATCCGGCCACGTGGACCGCCACGGTCATCGGCGGCGGCACAGGGTTCAACGACATCTTCGGCCTCGCGTTCTGGCAGGGCAAGATCTACGGCTTCGTCGCGGGCAGCTCGGGTACCAGCGGCAAGATCATCACGATCGACCCGGGCACCGGCGCAGGCACCGAGATTCAGTCCGGCGCGGTTCGCTGGTACGGCGCGGGTGTTGCCACCGACGCGCCGATCCTGCAGTAGCTAACGCTTGTCGACCTGCACGTCAACCCTCACGGCGTCGACGAGCGCGAAGTCGACCGATTGCTCCGCATCGGGCACCACCATACGGATCTGGCGGTAGGTCTCGACCTTCTTGCTCGGGTGCGTCATCCCGATCTTCTCCTGGGTGAACGTCGCCTCGAATTCGAGTGGCTGCTTGCCGCGCTGAACGATGATCGTGGTCGGCGTGGTGCCGATCGCCTTGCCGTTCATCCGGATCTTCGCGACCGGCTTGCCGCGCAGCTCGAGCTTCACCGTCGCGGATTCCGATGCTGATGGCGCGTCAGCGGGAGCGCTCCGTGACACGACAATGATGAGCGCCATCGCGAGACCCGCTGCCAGGACGGAGCCGATGATCCAGAGAGCTCGGTTTTTGATCGCGCCGGACATGCTGCGGCGCAAGCCTACCGCGCTATGGTCCGCGCATGACACTCCCGATCCGTCGCGTCGCCGTCCTCGGCGCGGGTGTGATGGGCAGCGGTATCGCCGCCCATTGCGCCAACGCAGGCATTCCCGTGGTTCTCCTCGACATCGTTCCGCCCGACGGCAAGGGCGGGCGCAACTCGTTCGCGCAGGGCGCGCTCGAGAAGCTCAAGAAGGCCAAGCCGGCCGCATTCACACACACGCGTAACGCGTTGCTGATCCAGACCGGCAACTTCGACGACGACCTCGGCAAGGTCGCCGATGCCGACATCGTCATCGAAGCGATCATCGAGCGGCTCGACCTCAAGCAGGCGCTGTTCGAGAAGCTCGAGAAGCTCGTGGCACCGCACGCGATCGTCGCGTCGAACACGTCGGGTCTCAAGATCAGCGACATGCTCCAGGGCCGTGGGGAGCAGTTCAAAAAGAACTTCATGGTCACGCACTTCTTCAACCCGCCCCGCTACATGAAGCTGCTCGAGCTCGTGGCCGGTCCCGACACCTCGGCCGACGCGAAGGCGCGCGCCGAGCTGTTCGGCAAGGAGATCCTCGGCAAGGGTATCGTGTGGGCGAAGGACACCCCGAACTTCGTCGGCAACCGCATCGGCGTGCAGTCGATGATGACCACGATCCACCTGATGCTCGAGCGCGGGCTGTCGCCCGAAGATGTCGACGCGATCACCGGCATCCCGATGGCGCACCCCAAGAGCGCCACGTTCCGCACCGCCGATGTCGTCGGTCTCGACACCGTCGGGCACGTCGCTGCGAACAGCTACAAGACGCTCGTCAACGACGAGGACCGCGAGACGTTCAAGACGCCGCCGTACATCGAGGCGATGATCGGCGCCAAGCAGCTCGGCGACAAGACCAAGGGCGGCTTCTACAAGAAGGTCGGCACCGACATCCAGACGCTCGACCCGAAGACGGGCCAGTACCGCGCCAAGGGCGGCGACGCCGAGATTGCCAAGGCGATGAAGGCCCTCGGCAAGATCGAGGACCCGAAGGAGCGCGTCAAGAAGCTCGTCGAGACCCCGGGCACGGCCGGCGAATTCGCGTGGACGGTGCTGTCGCGCTCGATGGCGTACGCCGCGCGTCGCATCCCCGAAATCACGGACTCGATCGAGTCGCTCGATAACGCGATGAAGTGGGGCTACGCGTGGGACCTCGGTCCGTTCGAGGTCTGGGACGCGCTCGGCTTCGCGACGACCGTCGATCGCATGAAGAAGGACGGCATCGCCCTGCCCGCGTGGATCGAGAAGATGCGCGCGTCCAACGCCGCTGGCTTTTACGCCGAGGGCCGCATCTGGGATCCGCAGCGGGGTGATTACACGCCGCGCGCGACCGATCCGCGCGAGGTGACGTGGGAAGTGCTGCGCAAGGGCGGCTCGCCGGTCCTCAAGAACGGCGGCGCAGAGGCGTGGGACATGGGCGACGGGATCCTGGGCCTCACGTTCAAGACGAAGGCGAACTCGATCGACGCCGACGTGATCAAGATGATCCACGACGCCACAGCCCGCGCGGAGCAAGACTTCCGCGGCATGATGATCTGGAACCAGGGCGAGTTCTTCTGCGTCGGCGCGAACCTGTTCGCCGTTGTGATGGCCGCGGGCCAGAAGCAGTGGGACCAGCTCCGCGAGATGATCAAGGGCTACCAGTACGCGACGCAGCGGATGAAGTACGCGACGGTTCCGGTCGTCGCCGCGCCGTACAACATGACGCTCGGCGGTGGTCTCGAGCTGTGCATGGGCTGTGATGCCGTGCAGGCCGCGAGCGAGACCTACTCGGGTCTCGTCGAGGTGGGCGTGGGTCTCATCCCCGGCGGTGCCGGCACGCTCAACATGCTGTGGCGCTCGCTCGAGAGCGTTCCCGAAGGCGTCGAGGTCGACACCTACGCGTTCGTGACGCAGACGTTCAAGAACATCGCGCTCGCGAAGGTCGCGACCTCCGCCGAGGAGGGCAAGGCGTTTGGTTACTTCCGCACCACCGACGGCGTGTCGTTCGATCGCGCGCGTCAGCTGTGGGAGACGAAGCAGCGCGCCGTGGGCCTCGCGAATGCGGGCTACCACCCGCCGATTCCTCGCGCGTACAAGCTGCCTGGCGAGAGCGGCATCGCGACGCTCCACATGATGGTGAACACGCTCGTCGCCGGCAAGTACGCCAGCGAGCACGACGCGAAGATCGCGATGAAGCTCGCCAATGTCTTGTGCGGTGGCGTCACCGGCAGCACGCACGCGGTCACCGAGGACGAGATCCTCGAGCTCGAGCGCGAAGCGTTCCTCTCACTGTGTGGCGAGCCGCTATCGCAGGCGCGCATGCAGTACATGCTCCAGCACCAGAAGCCCCTGCGGAATTAAGAGGAGTACGAACATGGCCCATGAAATTGTCATTGCAGAAGCTGTTCGCTCCGCGGTCGGCCGCGGCCACAAGGGCGCGCTGTCCACGAAGCGTCCAGACGAGCTCGCCGCCGACGTGATCCGCGGCCTGCTCGCCCGCGTGCCGCAGGCCAAGAGCATGGTCGACGACGTCGTGCTCGGCTGCGCGATGCCCGAGGGCGCGCAAGGTCTCAACGTCGCGCGCCTCGTCACGCTGCTCGCCGATCTCGGCCAGGAAGTCGGCGCGCAGACCATCAACCGGTTCTGCTCGTCGGGCCTCCAGGCGATCGCCACGGCCGCCGGTCAGATCGCGATCGGCACCAGCGAGGTCGTGA
The DNA here is from genome assembly GCA_038322185.1 of Haliangiales bacterium. GTDB lineage: Bacteria > Myxococcota_A > Polyangia > Haliangiales > Haliangiaceae > JABFXX01. The sequence continues at coordinate 31,158 of JBBQFU010000048.1, read as the reverse complement.
TCGCCGGTGGTGTCGAGTCGATGACCTACGTGCCGATGACGGGCTTCCACCTGTCGGCGTCACCCGAGCTCATGGGCAAGATGCCCGGCGCGAACACGCCGATGGGTATCACCGCGGAGAACGTCGCGAACCGGTTTGGCATCACGCGCCAGATGCAGGACGAGCTCGCGTACAAGTCACAGATGAAGGCGAAGGCCGCACTCGAGAAGGGCACCTTCAAGGACGAGATCGTCCCGGTCCGCGCGATCAGCTACAACGGTACCGAGCGCGTCTACAAGGACTTCACCGTCGACGAGATGCCGCGTGGGGACACCACGCTCGAGGGCCTCGGCAAGCTGCCGCCGGTGTTCGCGCAGGGTGGCTCGGTCACGGCCGGCAATGCATCGCCAATCTCCGACGGTGCTGCGGCGTGCCTCGTGATGACGCGGGATCGCGCGACCAGCCTCAACATCAAGCCGCTCGGCATGTTCCGGTCGTTCGTCACCGTCGGTGTCGACCCGGAGATCATGGGCATCGGCCCGCTGCCGGCGGTGCAGAAGCTGCTCAAGAAGAACGGGCTGACCGTCGCCGACATCGACATCTTCGAGATGAACGAGGCGTTCGCGAGCCAGGCCGCGTACTGCCAGCGCGAGCTCGGCATCCCCGATGACAAGCTCAACGTCAACGGTGGTGCGATCGCGCTCGGTCATCCACTCGGGTGCACCGGTGCGAAGCTCACGGCGACCGCGCTGTACGAGCTGAAGCGCCGCGGCGGCAAGTACGCCATCGTCACGATGTGCATCGGCGGCGGACAGGGCGCTGCCGGACTATTCGAACGCGCCTGACACTCGAGCGCGATAGCGGCGAGCTCGCCGCACCCATCAGCGGCTTGTTCCGCTAAGGTCAGAGCGTGCTGTCCGCGCTCGCGCTCGCTTTCGGCCTCGCGATGGACGCGGCGGCCGTGTGCGCCGCACGTGCGCTCGGAGCCGGCGCGCCGCGCGAGCGCGTGATCCTGCCGCTGCTGTTCGGGCTGTTCCAGGCGGGCATGGCGGCGATCGGCTGGCTCGGTGGTGCGTGGGCCCGCGAGTACATCGCGGCATGGGACCACTGGATCGCGGGTGGGCTGCTCATCGCGATCGGCGTGCACATGTTCATCGAGACGCACGGCCACGATCCCGAGAGCGAGCCCAAGGAGGGCACCCCCCTGCTCTACCTGGGGCTCGCCGTGGCGACGAGCATCGATGCGGCGGCGGCAGGCCTGACGCTGTCGCTGATCCCCGCCGAGCCGTGGCTGACGCTGACGCTGATCGGGGTGGTGACCGCGCTGTGCTGCGTCCTCGGCAGCATCGCCGCCCGCGCCCTCGGGGCGAAGCTCGGTCCGCGCCTCGGATTCGTGGGCGCGCTGGTCCTCGCAGGCATCGGAATCGACATATTGATCCGCGCGCCCTGACTGCTAGTGTACGCCCCGTGCGTACTCTTCTGATCGTCTCGCTGCTCGCTGCTCTCGCCGGTTGCAAGGACAAGCCGAAGCGCAAGGCGCCGCCCACGAACCCGAGCACGCCGACCGCAACCCCGGCTGCGCCCGGCCAGCAGGCACCTGACCTCCAGTTGCCGCACTCCGAGGGTGGCCCCCCGAAGAAGACGACCCGGCCGCACACGAAGGCCGACTACGAGAAGCTGGCGAAACTCGAGTTCCCCGGCTTCACCGCGATGGTTCGCACCGTCGGCGAGAAGGTCTTCGAGGTTCGCCAGGTCACGCAGGGTCACCCGCGGTTCTGGGCGACCGTCACGATCAAGCACTGCCTCGATTGCGTGCCGATGGAGCTGCCCAAGTGGCAAGCCAAGGAAGAGGAGCTCAAGGTCCTCCTCGGTCCGCTCAAGGGCATGCCGAACGTGAAGTTCGAGGTCGGGCAGACCGTGAGCAACGGCGCGCCCGTGATGTACACGTATCAGATCGGCGACGGTACGAGCCCCGGTGACGAGGGCGGCACGCACCAGCACTTCACCGATGCGTTCGCCGCCTACTACAACGACGGCATCAACGAGATCCGCGTGATCGCCGAGTACAAGGACGATCCGAAGGCCGCGTTCGAGCTGGCCAAGATTGCCCCGAAGGAGCATCTGGCCATGCTGGCGCTATCGATGATCGACGTGTACACGCACGCCTGGTGACTTAGCGTTTGATCTCGATCTTGCGCGGCTTGGCCTGCTCGCGCTTACCGATCGTCAGCGCGAGGACACCGTTCTTGAGCGACGCCTCGATGCGATCTCCGTCGGCCGTCTCGGGCAGCGCGAAGCTGCGGCTGAACGAGCCGTACTGGCGCTCGTAGAGCATGTAGTTCTCGCCGTCCTTGCGCTCCTCCGCCGAGCGAGTGCCGCTGACGGTGAGCACGCCGTTGTGGACCGCGATGTCGAGATCCTTCTCCTCGACGCCCGGCATATCCGCGCGGAGTACGAACGAGTCGTTCGTCTCCTTCACCTCGAAGGCCGGGACAAATGCCGAGGTCGGACGGCCCGAGAAGAACGGGTCCCAGTTCAGAAGCTCGCGGGCGATCGAGTACGGATCCCGGGAGACGACGCGGTTGCTGTTGCCATTGCCATTGTTGGTTCGAACGAGAGCCATGGGAATTTCCTCCTGTGCAGGGAAGAGATGGTTGGGTGGACACCTCGACTGATAAGCACAGCCACGGCCCGCGCAAGGGGGCCCGGAAATTTGGGGAAGGCTCAGAACCGGAGCGGGCGATGCTCGATCAAGTACTTGGCGATCCGACCCGTGTACTGCAGCCGGCGGATCCCGGTGCGCTCGAGACCCCACCAGAACATGTTGCACTCGTTGCACGGGGTCAGCTCGTTGCGCTTGTCCTCGCGCATCTTGGTCCGATACATCTTCGCGACCGGCGAGTTGAAGACCTCGAGCACGGAGTGCTTCTTGACGTCGCCCCACGAGTAATCGCCATCGTGGTCCATACAGCACAGCGCGGTGTTGCCGTCCCACAGGATGTCGAGGTCGTTCGTGAAGTAGCAGGGGAACTGCGGCACCGGGCGCTCGTTGTTGATGTCGCCCTTGTAGTTGTGCAGCGACACGATCACGGCGCGCGCGCCGAGCCGCTTGGCGAGGGTGCGGAAGGACTCGACCTCGGCGTCGGTGGTCTCCTTCGGGGCGGTCATGCGAATCACGAAGCGCTCGGCGACCGGCTTGTCGGTCTTGTTCTCGTCGGCTACACGCTCGAGGTTTGCGAGGGTCTTCTTCCAGTCGAGACCCATGATCGAGTTGTACTTCTCGCCCGCGCCGGTGTTCACCGAGATCACCATGCTGTCGAGCCGCAGCTCCTTGAGCCGCTCGATGCGCTTGGCGGTCAACAGGCTGCCGTTCGTGAACAGGTGCACTTCCGTCTTCGGGAGGTGCTTGTTGATGTACTCGATGCGGTCGAGCAGCTTCGGATCCATGAACGGCTCGCCATGGAGATACGGCTCCATGCGGCGCAACGGGAACTCTTTGCAGTCGTCGACGATCTTGTGGAACATCTCGTCGCTCATGTAGCCGTGCGGGCGCTTCATGATGTTGAACGTGACGTTCTCCGACGGATCGGCCTCGGCGACCGCGGTGTTCTTCTTCTGGCCGAGCTTGACCAGCTCCGCGACGCCCTCGGGCGGACGCTTGCTGCCCTCGGTGATCGGACAGAACCAGCACGTCGCGTTGCACTTGTTGGTCGTCTCGACGGCGACCATCACGGGGAACTCGATGTTCTTCTTCCACGATGTGGTGCGCACGACGCGGACCGCCGTGGCGAGCGTCCGCTTCATCGTCGTCGTCTTGATGACGTTCGTCAAATTCTCGACGACGCTCTTGCCCACCTGCACGGCGTACTCGAGGTTCGACACAGCAACCGGCGGCACCGGCAGCGTGGTCGTTTCGTCAGCTAGCTTTTCTGTCGCCATCCCAGTTCTCCTGTAGGGTGGAAGCAGCACCCGGGTGTTGAGCTTCCTCGCCATTGGTTTCGCGATCGGCGTCGTAACCTGTATCCCGATCGGTGTCGCAAACGTTGCGGTCATCGACGCTGCGTACCGGCATGATCTGGCACGCGCGATCATGGTCGGCCTCGGCGGCGCGATCGCCGACGGCATCTACTCGTGTCTCGGCATCTTCGGCGTCGGGCCGTTCCTCGAGAGCTACCCGGATGTGCCGTTCATCCTGTACGGCGTGAGCGGCGCAGCGCTGTTCGTGTACGGGCTGTTCATCGTGCGCTCGCAGCCCATGAGCCTGGCCATCGATCCCGATGCGCCACCACTGAGCCGCAAACATCACCTGCGCGACGGCCTCGTGACGGGTCTCGCCGCAACGCTGCTCAATCCATCCGCCGTCGTGACCTGGGTGGTCATCGTTGGCTCCTACGCGACCGGCATCGATCGCCTGCAGAGCACCGCATGGGTGATTGGCATCGTGGTCGGATCGTTCGTGTGGTTCGTGGTGGCCGCGTACCTCGCGAACCACGGCAAGCGGCTGCTCAGCGGCAAGGCGTTCTGGATGACCCGCATCGCCGGCATCTTCGTGATCGGCTACGGCTTGTTCTCCGTGGGACGTGCGATCAAGTACTTCGCGGCACAGCTGTAGCTCTCCGCGCGCACGCCGACCCTGGACACCCCCCATCAAGGGCCAGCATCTCATGAATTCCGACGGCAAGTCACATCAAGCGCGGGGTGATGTTGCGGCGGTCACCGAGCCCGAACGTGGACCGATGATGTCTCCAGTTCCCGACGGCGGCAGTGATCTCTGCGCAACGGTCAATCGCGTAAAACGCGCCGGTGGGCTCTATGCAGCCGGGGAAAGCCGTAGCAAGAACATGGCGTGGCTGGTGAAGCGGCATCGATCGTCAGCGTTCTCGACCTGAGCAAGACCTACAAGAGTGGGTTTCACGCGCTCGATCACGTCGACCTCGAGATCCGGCGTGGCGAGATCCTCGCGCTGCTCGGGCCCAACGGCGCCGGCAAGACCACGCTCATCAGCATCATCTGCGGCATCGTCACGCCGAGCAGCGGCAAGGTCACCGTCGATGGTCACGACATCATCCGTGACTTCCGAGCCGCGCGCTCGCTGATCGGCCTGGTCCCGCAGGAGCTATCGACCGACGCGTTCGAGACCGTGTGGTCGACCGTCACGTTCAGCCGCGGCCTGTTCGGCAAGCCGGCGAACCCGGCGCACATCGAGAAGGTGCTGCGCGCGCTGTCGCTGTGGGAGAAGAAGGATTCGAAGATCATGACCCTGTCGGGCGGCATGAAGCGGCGCGTGCTGATCGCGAAGGCGCTGTCGCACGAGCCCAAGGTCCTGTTCCTCGACGAGCCAACCGCAGGCGTCGACGTCGAGCTGCGCCACGACATGTGGCAGATGGTCCGCGAGCTGCGCGAGGGCGGCGTCACGATCATCCTGACCACGCACTACATCGAAGAGGCGCAGGAGATGGCCGACCGCATCGGCATCATCAACAAGGGCAAGCTCGTGCTGATCGAAGACAAGGACGTCCTGATCCGCAAGCTCGGCAAGCGCCAGCTGGTGCTCCAGCTGCAGCAAAAGCTCGAGCGCATCCCCGACGAGCTTGCCGACCAGCAGCTCGAGCTGTCGAAGGACGGCACGGTGCTCACCTACTCGTTCGACCTCCAGGGTGAGAGCACAGGCATCGCACAGTTGCTCAAGCGGCTCGGCGAGCTCGGGATCGACTTCAAGGATCTGCAGTCGAGCGAGAGCTCGCTCGAGGACATCTTCGTCAGCCTCGTGAAAGCGCCGAAATGAACGTCTACGCGATCAAGGCGATCTATCGGTTCGAGATGGCGCGCACGTTCCGCACGATCGTGCAGAGCATCGTGTCGCCGGTGCTGTCGACGTCGCTCTACTTCATCGTGTTCGGGTCGGCGATCGGCTCGCGGATGGGCGAGGTCGGTGGCGTCGACTACGGCTCGTTCATCATCCCGGGGCTCGTGATGCTGTCGCTCCTCGGTGAGAGCATCTCGAACGCCTCGTTTGGCATCTACTTGCCAAAGTGGTCGGGCACCATCTACGAGATGCTGTCCGCGCCGGTGTCTTCGATCGAGGTCGTGATCGGCTACGTCGGCGCTGCCGCGAGCAAGTCGATCATGCTCGGCACGCTGATTCTGCTCACCGCGCGCGTGTTCGTGCCGTACGAGATCGAGCATCCGGTCTGGATGGTGGCGATCCTCGTGCTCACCGCCGTCACGTTCAGCATGTTCGGCTTCATCATCGGGCTGTGGGCCGATAGCTTCCAGAAGCTGCAAGCCATCCCGCTGATGATCGTCACGCCGCTCACGTTCCTCGGCGGAGCGTTCTACTCGATCAACATGCTGCCGCCGCTGTGGCAGAAGATCACGCTGTTCAATCCGGTGGTGTACTTGATCAGCGCGATGCGCTGGTCGTTCTACGGGACGTCGGACGTCAACGTCGGCGTGAGTATCGGCATGACCTTCGGGTTTCTCGTCGTGTGTATGGCCGCGATCTGGTGGGTGTTCCGCACCGGCTACAAGCTGAAGTCCTAATCCTCGTTGATCAGCTGCGTCGGATCTTCGGGCCACTGGTGGCGCGGATACCGACGCATCAGCTGCCGCCGCAGCTCGGGATAGTGCCGGACCCAGAAGCCGGGTAGATCGCTCGTGACCTGGACCGGCCGCTGATTCGGCGCGAGCAGATGCAGCACGAGCGGCACGCGACCGTCGCAGACGCTCGGAGCGCGCGCGAGGCCGAAGAAGTCCTGCATGCGTGACGCGATGTGCGGCGCCTGGTCGAGCTCGTAGGTGATCGCCGCGCGCTTGCGGCGGGGCAACGACAGGTGCGTCGGTGCGAGACGATCGACCAGCGCGCGCTTGTCGCCGAGGCTGGCGTCGAGCAGCCCGAGCAGGCCCATGTTGCGCAGCTCGGCGAACGAGATCGCGCCCTCGCATGCCCGCGCGATCACGCCCGCGAGCGCGTCGTCGGTCGGCGCCGTGATGCCGCTATCCGGAAACGTGCGCGCGACGAGCGAGACCCGGGCGCGCCACTCGGTGAGTGCGTCGCGGTCGACGAACCGTTCGATCCCGGCGGCGAGCGCTTGCTTCGCCAGGAGCGCAGCCGCCGCGGGACCGGCGCGACGCGCGCCCTCGACGTCGCGGCTCTCATCGATCGGCAGCCCGTCGTACGTCAGCTGCACCACGCGCTCGACGCGCTCCTTCTGGGCGTTCCAGACCATCTCGTCGGTCTCGGCGATGCGATCCATGTAGAGGTCGAGCAGCCAGCTGGCGTCGATGCCCGAAGCGCGCCGGATCTGCACGCGCGACGCCATGCCGCGGTTGCCGGTCTCGCTGACGTCGACGGCGACGAGCAGCTCCGGCTCGATCACGCTCGAGCTCGGCGCCAGGGTTCCGCTGCCACCACCGGCGAACACGATCTCGCCGCTCTTCGGCGTCCGGCGCTTGCCGACGCGATCGGGATACGCGGTGAGGATCGAGATCTGCAGCTCGCGATCGACATCGTCATCGCTCGCTGGCGCGCGCGTCCGGCTGTCGACGATCCGCTCCAGCTGCTTGGCCGCTCGATCGACCATGTGGGCGGTGCCGATGTCGAGCCCCTCTCGGCGCAGCCGATCGGGACGCAGGCCGTGGCTGCGCGCGTCGAGCATGGCGTCGAGATCGTCGATCAGATCCGACGGCGACGACAGCTTGGCCTCGGCGCCACGGCCGCGCCGCTCGAGTCGGAGCTCGCGCGCGCCGAGCAGGCCGGCGATCAGGCATGCCTCGCGCGCGACGCCGCGAGCTTCAGCCTCGCACAACATGCGGCCGACCCGCGGGTGCACCGGAAACCGCAACATCGCGCGGCCGAGCTTGGTGATCTCGCCGCCGGCCACCGCGCCGAGGCGCACGAGCAGATCCTCGGCGGCCTGGGCCGCAGCATCGGGCGGTGGCTCGAACCAGCGCAGCTCGCGCAGGCCGCGCAGCCCGGCGCCGTGGAGCTCGAGCGCGGCACCCGCCAGCTCGCTGCGCTGGATCTCGGGCAGCTCGAATGCGCGGCGGGTGTCGTGGTCGTGCTTGGTGAACAGGCGGACCACGCGGCCCGGGCGCGTTCGGCCGGCGCGGCCCGCGCGCTGCGCGCAGCTCGCGCGGCTGACCGGCTCGACCTCGAGGCTCGGGATGCCCGACCACGGCGAGTGACGCGCGATGCGTGCGAGCCCGGTATCGATCACGCACGTGACGCCATCGATCGTCACGCTGGTCTCGGCGACGTTCGTCGCGAGGATGATCTTGCGGCGCGACGAGGGGCGCACCGCGACGTCCTGCTCGTCGGCGGTTAGGTCGCCGTGCAGCGGCAGTACCGCGAGATCGAAGGTGCGCGCGGCGTCCTCGAGATCCTCGGCGCAGCGTCGGATCTCGCCCGACCCGGGCAGGAACACGAGCACGTCGCCCTCGAGGCCCTCCTGCGCCACACGCCGCACGCTCGCTGCCACCTGCTTGCCGAGGTGGCGATCGTCGGGCTGCGCGATGTGCTCGATCGTGACCGGGAACGTGCGTCCCTCCGAGCGGATGATCGGTGCATCGGCGAGGAACGCAGCGACCGGCTCGGCATCCAGCGTCGCGGACATCACGACGAGCGCGAGGTCGGGGCGCTTGCCCCGCAGCCGCTCGACGAGTGCGAGTGCGAGATCACCGTCGAGGTGACGCTCGTGAAACTCGTCGATGATCACGCAGCCAACGCCGCGCAGCTCGGGATCGCCGAGCAGCCGCCGCGTGAGCACACCCTCGGTGACCAGCTCGATGCGCGTCGCAGCACTGGTCTTGCGGTCAAAGCGGACCTGATAGCCGACCTCGCCGCCGAGCTGCACGCCGCGCTCGCTCGCGATCCGTGTGGCGGCGAGCCGCGCCGCGAGTCGCCGCGGTTGCAGCACCACGATCGTGCCGGTGATCAGGCCCGCGTCGAGCAGCGCGCCGGGAACGCGCGTGGTCTTGCCGGCACCTGGCGGTGCGACGAGCACACAGGTGCGTCGATCGCGAACGGCCGCCACGAGCTGCGGTAAGACCTCATCGATCGGTAACCGCTGCATTTCAGCGATACGGACCGGCGTCGGGCTCGGGCTCGGCGGGCGCGATGATCTCGACGACGTCCTTGCCGTCAGGCTTGACGACCGGGAGTCGCGCCCCGCGACAATTGCCGGGCTCCTTGCCGCCATCCCCCATGTCCTTGATGTTGCGGAAGTGGATCAGCCGACCGCCGTTGCATGCAGGGCAGCGGTGAGTTGTCCGCATCGAGCGCAGCAGCGGCCGGCGCGCGTGAGCGACCTCGCTGCGTAGCTCGGCCACGGCCGCTTCGAGGGCGGCGATCCGGGCATCGCGGTCGGAGTCGGACATCGCGCGAGCCTATCCGGACGCACCCCACCCACTCCAGCGCCTAGCTCAGTCGTTTCCGACCTCGGTGACGCTGCCACCCCGAGAAGCCCCCAGGTCCACTACCACCTGCTCCTCGCGAACCGATTCTGGCCCAGCGCGTGAGGAGGCAGCGCTGTTTGGCGTAGTCATTTTGATCGGAGATCGCAGATGATTGACGAATGGCGGCACGGACGAGGGCGCGGGTCAAACCGCCCCACGGGCTGATGGTCGAGCGACTCACCGTCGACAACGACGAGCTTGTGGTCTTCACATGGGGTTCGAGCCCCAAAAAAATTCCGCCCCCACTGTCACGCGCGGAGTCCGAGATCCTCCTGAGGGTCGTCCAGGGCGAGAGCAACCGCGAGATCGCGAGGGCGCGAAAGACCTCCGAGCGAACGATCGCAAACCAGGTCGCAAGCCTGCTCCGCAAGACCGAAGCGTCGTCGCGCTTCGAGCTGATTCGCCGCTTCGCGGGGGCGAGTGATGCGGAGTAACCCGGATCCGTTGAGCGTCGTCGAGGCCGGCTATCACTGGATTCCCAACGAGGCCGCGTGGCTACGCGGCATCGCCGATGCGGCCGCACCGTTTGGGATCGGCACCGGCACGGCCGCATACGCGGTCGGGCTCGACGGCAAGCGGCCGGCCATCGCGAGCTATGTCGGGCGCAACACCCCCGCTGCCTTCGAGTCGAGTGCGCGCGGGCTCACGACCGGACTCGGCCTGCTCGCGCGCGAGATGTACGCGCCGACGGAGTTCGTCGGGAACGCGTCGTACCGCCTGCGGCGCCTCGCCAAGGCGCAGGGCAAGTCGGTGGACGAGCTCACCGCTGGCAATCCGATCGCCGCCTGGGCACTGATCGGTGGCGACCCGCGAAAACGCGCGATCGCCATCGCATTTCCCGCCGACCGCGATGCGCTCGATCCCGAGCAGCCGTTTCCGCGCGCCCGGGTGCTCGGCCTCGCGGCGGCTCACCTCGGTGCGGCGATGCGTCTACGCGCACTCGCGGCTCCGCCCAAGGCAGACACCGATTCGGTCACCGAGTCCGTGCTGGCGCCGAGCGGCAAGGTCCTGCACGCCGTCGGCACAGCACGCGGCGCACGCCAGCGCGAGTCGCTCGTCGAGGCGGTCGTGCGGCGCGAACGTGCGCGAGGCCGACTGCGTCGAACCGATTCCGAAGAAGCCGCGAGGCTGTGGTCCGTCCTCGTCTCGGGCCGCTGGTCGATCGTCGACTTCATCGATCGCGACGGTAAGCGCCTGCTCCTCGCGCGCAAGAATCCTGTCGCCGGTCCCGACGTGCTCGCGCTGACCGAAGACGAGCGCGACGTGCTGTGGCTCGCGACGCACGGTCACAGTCACAAGTACATCGCCTACGAGCTCGGCCTCAGCGTGTCGCAAGTGGGGCGCCGGCTCGCCCGCTCGATGCGCAAACTCCGCGTTCCGTCGCGGCGCGCGCTGCTCCAGTGGTTCGGCGGCACCTGATACAGTCGCCGCGATGTTCGACGCACCGGCCGCGCCGGAGTTCCCCGCTGGCACCTCGGCGACCACCTCGCAGCACTTCCGCTACGAGGACGTCACGATGGACGGCCGGCTGATCCCGATCGCCGTTCCTGCGGGCCTTGCCGGCCTGTGGCGCGAGGTGCTGGTGAACCACGCCGGGCACAAGAATTCGATCCGGTCCGGCGTGATCCCGATCCTGACCCGGCTCACGATCCACACCACCGATCAGCAGGTGCGTGTCGATCGCCCGTTCGAGACCCACAACGGCTTCGCACTCGCGCATGACCGCAACGCCGATGGTGCGGTGACCCGTATCTTCATGAACATCTGGTGCCAGCTGCGTGGCATCTCCGGCCGGCTCGGTCGCGAGAGCACGGGCGATCTCAGCGTTGCCGGTACCGTGTTCGCCGAGCACACGTACACGCGGCCACTCGCACCGCCCGACAAGCGTCGCGTCACATCGCTCGGCGGCATCGAGGGCTTGCCCGATGTCCCCGACGCCCACTACGCGGCTCCGGTAGCGAGCACCGCCGGCGATGCACCGCCGGGCGCGCAGTGGCTCGACGAGCTGATGCCCGATACCACCGACTACGTGTTCACGCTCGACCAGACCGACTCGAACCAGCACGTCAACTCGCTCGTCTACGTGCGCCTGTTTCTCGAGGCCGTGAATCGCCGGCTGGCCGATCGCGGCGAGCCCCTGCGCGTGCGCGCGAAGGCCGTCGACATTGCGTACCGCAAGCCGTGCTTCGCCGGCGATCGCGTGCGCGCCCACGTGCGGTTATTCCGCGTCGGTGACCACCTCGGTGCCGCTGGCTTCGTGACCGGCTCCGACGACGGCAAGCAGCGGTGCTACATGCGCGTCGGCCTCGGGGCCTGAGCTTAGCGCTGAGTCCAGCGGCGGAGCAGCATGGCTTCGTTCGTGATCGCGAAGCGCGGCTCGTAGCGAGAGAGCGCGGCGAGCGCCTCGGTGGTCGCGACGTACGACCACTGCACGAGATCGATGCCAAGCGAGCGATACGTCTCGCGGTGCTGCGCCGTCATGAAGTCCGGGTGGTATTCGATCGCGTCGAGCGGAACCTTGTAGTCGGCGAGCTCGGGGACGATCTCCGCGTATGGAGCGAAGATGTCGCCGATCAGCAGTAGCTCGAGATCAGGCTCGGGCACGAGCGCCTGCCAGCCCGGCCGCGCGGTGAGCACCTCGAGGTGGACCGGTTTGCCGGAGATGAATCCGACGGTGAGCGCATGACCACCCGCGCGCGCACCGGCGAGTACCCGCGCAGCGCTATCAAGCGCGCAGTCGGCGTGATCACGCAGCTGCTGCGGCGTGTGCTCGTCGCTGTACTCCGGTCCGACGTGCGCCTTCAGATCGATCAGAGCGTAGAAGCGCGTGCCCCAGGCCGCGCGCGTGCTCGTCGCCAGATGGTCCGCCACGAGGTCTGCCGCAGCGCTCGCCGGTGTCGACGTGTCGTGGACGAGATCGTGCGCGAACAAGCACGTCGAGTCCTTGCCGTACCAGAACACGTCCCACTCCATGCCGTCGAGAACGGGCAGCCCGTCACGCGTCAGCGCGAGCGAGTCGGACATCGCGCCGAGCGTGTCGTCGCGCGTGGTGTCAGGACCGACGCAGTTGCCGTTGTGGCAGATGAGCAGCGGCTCGGGCCGATCGCACGCAGCGATCGCGAGGATCGCGAGCAGACTAGAGCGAGCGCGCATACTCGATCCGGAGAAACAGGCCCAGCGCGAAGTGATCGGCGAGGTTGCGGTCCGCCGAGATCCAGTCGATCTCGGCGCCACCACCATGCTTGACCCACAGCGTGGCGAGCTCGAGCGAGAACTTCGTGAGCAGCGCACCGTCGAAGAACCGCGGGCCCGCGCCGGTGACACCGATCATCGTGCGGTCCTGGTGGTGATCTCCGCCATCCACGGCGACCGCGGACCAGCGCACGCCCGCGAGGATCGCGAACCGCTCTCCGAGGTAGCGCTCGACGAACAGATCGAGATCGTGCTGGCCGTCGAGCACCACCATCGGATCGAGCACGAGCGTCGTGTCCCACGCACACGCGCGCATACCGAGCGCGAGGCGGGTGTGGTGTGTACCGAGATCGGTCCGCACGTCGAGACCGCCATGCAGCTCGCGATCGGCCACTGCCGGACTTGCCAGCATCATCCCCGCGAGTGTGAGCCATAGCCTCAGTGTCACGGCTTCACTTGCGGCAGCGACGGCCGACCCGGCTCCTGGGTCGCATTCGGCCACAGCAGGTGGTACAGGCGCAAGCTGATCAGCAGCAGTGCGTACTCCTGCAGATCACCACCCGAGTCGCGCAGAACGGAGAAGTTGAAGTCGACGAGCGCGAGCGCATCGCTGATCAGCGCGAGCAACTGATCGATCGCCGGCGTCGGCTGCGACTTGTCGAACGCCCACGCGTTGAGCTTGGTGCGCAGCGCCTCGAACATCGGCTTGATGCGAACGTGAAGCGCAGCGATGCGGTTCGGGCGCAGCCAATCGAGCACCATGCTCGCGAGCGCGCGGCAATCACCGGCCATCGCCTCGGCGCCCATCGCGGGCTCGACGAGACCGATCATCGCGGGCACCACCGTGCGCGTCGCGGCGACGCCTTTGAACAGCAGCGCACCCGGCGAGATGTTGTTGTGCGCCATTCCGTGCTCGTGGATCGCGGCGACCTGCCGGACCACGAGGAAGCCGAGCGCGAGCGCGCCGTCGACATGGAGATCGAGCTCGCCGACCTTGTTGCCGAAGCGCGGCTCGTCGACGTACTCGCTGAACAGCAGCAGCGAGCTCGAGTTCGCGTCGTAGATCACCTTGTGCAGCGACGTCAGCAGACCTTGGCGCACACGCTTCAGGATTGGCCAGAAGTAGCGCTGCCAGTTCTCGACGAACGTCCGCGGATCGTTGACCTTGGTCAGATCGATCACGGTGACGAGCTTGGGAAATTGGTTCGCGTCGGGGAACTGGCCGGAGGCCACCAGGTCCGGGCGCGGATGCGCGAGGAAGATGGGATGCCCGCGCACGCGACCGAGGCTGCGCTCGACCGAGTAGCTCCACTCCCACACCGCAAGCTCGGCGGCCTTGACGACGTCCTCGGTGATACTCGGGTCCGGGACACTCGCCATCGCGGCCGACACGGCCTTCGCGCGATCCTCCTCGGCGCTCGTGTGCAGGCGCTTCTTGGACTCGCGGCGCGTCTCGTCGGGGAGCTCACGCAGCATGCCGCGCAGCTCGGCGACCACGGCCTGCACGCTGGGGAAGCGCTGCGCCGGATCGCGCTCGAGGCAGCCCTCGATCGGCGGGCGCAGCACGACCGGGAAGTTGTCGGGGTAGAACACCTTGCTGCGGCCACCGACGACAACGCCCTCGGCGATGCGGATCAGCAGCGCCCACATATCGTCGGCCGCGCCGTAGAGCAGCTGCTCGGTGAACAGGCCGTGCAGCGCGCCGCCGATCGCGTAGATGTCGAGTGACGTGGTGATGTTGGTGTCCATCAGCGCCTGATCGATCGTCTCGGGCGCGACCGACCAGCCGGGCGAGCCAAAGATGCGGCCCTTGTAGTAGTTCCGGTAGGTCTGGTTGCCGATGTCGTCGAGCGACATGCAGAGGTCGAAGTCGAACAGGTAGGCAACGTTCGCGCCCTCGTCGACGAGGATGTTGCGCAGCGTGAAGTCGCGGTGCACGAGGCGCGCGGCGTGCAGCGTCGCGAGCCCCTCGAGTGCCTGCACGAGCAGCTTGGTGCGTGCGCGTGGGGTGAGGTTGTGTTTGCTGATCGCCTCGAGCAGCGTCATCCCCATGCGCGGCGTGACGAACAGGTAGTTGTCCGCGATCGGTGCCGAGACATAGGTCGGCAGGATGTTCGGATGCTCGATCGCGGCGATGCGCGCCATCGCGGCGAGGTTGTGGTGATGATCGCGGCGCGTCACCTCATCGGTGCGCAGCTGGTAGAGGTAGTTCGAGTGGAACACCTTGCCGACCACGCGCTCGAGCACACCGGTCTCGTCATCGCGCCGCTCGAGCTCGTAGACCGAGCCCATGCCGCCGTTGGACAGATGCTGGCCGTTGGTCCGGTAGAGATACCGGTTGTAGCGAAACACGACGTCCGCCCGCGCCAGATCGTCTGATCTGAACGTGCCGATCGACGTCGTTTCGACCCACGAGTCGCTCATCCGTCCGCCCACATCATAACGTGCTGAAAACTCTGGGGTCCAGTATGGGGCGGCGACTTGTCCTAAAGGACGCGTCGCCTCCAAGGTCCGCGAGTCGTTCGCAGACTCACTCCTCGCGGGTCATTTTTGTGTTTGCGGCGACTTGTCGCATTCCCCGAAGGCTCTCGAAGACAGTCCATCAACTGTGGTACCCAGCGACGGTAGTCATGCTGGAACATCGATTCGCCAAGCTGTCGGCGGCTGCGACGTTTCTGCTGCTGGTCATCGGAGGCACCGTGAATCCCACGGGTTCGAGCCTCGCGTGCCCCGAGCCGACCCTCGTGTGCCATGGCCAGCTGTTCCCCCCGATGGTGGGCGGCGTGTTCTACGAGCATGGTCACCGGCTCGCGGCCATGACCGTGGGATTCTTGCAGATTGCCCTCACGGTGCTGCTCTTGCGCCGCCGCCGCGACATGAAGGGCCTCGCCTGGCTGCTCCTCGGGATGGTGATCTTGCAGGGGGCGCTCGGCGCGATCACCGTCCAGTACAAGCTGCCGTGGTTCGTGTCGACCGGGCACCTCGTCCTGGGCATGAGTTACTTCGCGTCACTGATTTACACCGCGTTCCGCACGCGTCCGGCGCCCAGCGTGATGGAGCTCGAGACCCACGAGAAGCAGCGCGCCGCACTCGGCTCGGCGACGAACTGGATCAAGCTTGCCGTCGCCGCGGTGTTCATCCAGCTCCTGCTCGGTGCGCTCGTCCGTCACCTCGGCGCGGCGATGGTGTGCCTGGGCATGCCGACCTGCACCATGGGCGGCGACTGGTGGCCTGATGCACCCGTCCAGCACCTCCACATGATCCACCGCGCGTTCGGTATGGTCGTCGCGATCGTGACGACCATCGCCGCGGTTCAAGTCTATCGCCGCACGCAGGGCTGGCCGGCGCTGCGCATGCTCGCGATGATCGCGCCGCTGCTGGTCATCGCGCAGGTCGTGCTCGGCATCTACACGGTGCTCACGATGCGTAGCGTTCCGGTCGCCGTCGGTCACTTCGCGGGCGCTGCCAGCCTGTGGACATTGTGGATGTGGGCCTACCTCATGACGCACAGGCGCCAGCGCAAGGTCGAGATCGCGGGCATGCCGATGTCACTGTCGAAGGCGAAGGTGATGCCGTGACCGCGAAAGTGCTCTCCGCGAAGACCGTCGACCTGGTCGCGCTGGTCAAGCCGCGCATCATGATCATGGCGCTGCTCACCGCCGCTGGCGCGATGTCGCTCGCGCCGGGTCGGTTCGGCGCCGCGCCGAGCTTGTGGCTCCTCGTCGGCACCGCGCTGATCGTCGGCTCGGCGAACACGCTCAACATGTGGCTCGAGCGCGACGTCGACTGCCTGATGGCGCGCACGAAGAACCGCCCGCTGCCGCAGGGTCGCCTGCAGGCTTCGACCGCACTCGCGTTCGGTGCGCTCCAGGGAGCGATCGCACTCCCCGTGCTCGCGCTCGCCGGCCTCATCCCGGCCGCCCTCGGCCTGCTCGCACTCATCCTCTACGTCGGCGCCTACACGCCGATGAAGCAGCGCTCGCACTGGTCGGTATGGGTTGGCGCCGTTCCCGGTGCGATGCCCGCGCTGATGGGCTGGACCGCGGCCACCGGTCGCATCGACCTGCCCGGCCTCGCGGTGTTCGGCACCCTGTTCGTCTGGCAGGTCCCGCACACCCACGCGATCAATATCTATCGCCAGCGCGAGTACGACGCCGCCGGCCTCAAGACCATGCCAGGCACGCACGGCGTGTCGACCACGCGCCGCGCGATCCTCGGGTTTCTCTTCGTGCAGGTCGCGATCAGCATCTACCCCGCTCTGCTCGGCGTCGCCGGCCTGCCCTACCTCATCACCGCAGTTGTCCTGGGCGCGATGGTCCTGATCCAGGGTTTCGCTGGCGACGGCTCGATGAAGTGGGCACGCAACGTGTTCCTGACCTCGATCGTCTACTTGCCGATCCTGTTCGCAGTCATGGTCGCGAGCGGCCAGGCCTAGCGATGGACTGGGAGCAGCTGCACCCAGCGATCAACGCGGTTCTCAATCTCACCGCGTTCGTGTTGCTGCTCCTCGGTCGCGTGGCGATCGCGCGCGGCGACGAGGCACTCCACCGCCGCCGCATGCTCGCCGCGTTCACCACGTCGGGCGTGTTTCTCGTCTCGTACCTGATCCGGTTCGCCACGACCGGCGCGCACAAGTACCCGGGCACCGGCATCGACAAGATCCTCTACCTGGTCATCTTGTTCTCGCACATGATCCTCGCGGTGGTGCTCGTGCCGCTGCTGTTCGCGGCGCTCAAGCGCGCGCTCAAGGGCAAGTACGAGGAGCACAAGCGCGTCGTGAAGTACGCGTGGCCGATCTGGGTCTATGTCTCGGCGACCGGCGTGATCGTGTACCTGATGCTGTATCACCTCGCGCCGGCGCTCTACGCCTAGCGAGCTCGCTCGAACGCGAGTCCCCAGCGCACCCCGCGGTCGCACGTGATCACCATCGGCGCGTCGATCCGCTTTGCGATGCGCACATAGATCGCCGCGCCCCCGACGATCACGTCGGCGCGCTGCGGCTCCATCCCGACGATCACGGCCCGGCGTGCGGCGGGGAGCTTGGCCCAGCGGCGGTACAGCGTCTCGACCTCCTCGGCATCGAGGCGCACGCCGGTCACCGCCACCGGGTCGTACTCGGCCAGCTCGAGCGCGACCGAGGCCAGCGTGGTCGCCGTGCCCGCGGTTCCGACGATCGGCACGCCGGCGGGCAGCCGCAGGGTCTCGAGGTGCGCATCGATGTCGGCCTCGAGCGCGGCGAGCTCGGCCGCGGTCGGTGGGTCCGACTTGAGGTGTCGCTCGCTCAGCCGGACCGCGCCGATCGGGAGGCTGGCCGCCGTGCCGATTTGATCTCCATCGCTCGTGATGATCTCCGTCGAGCCGCCGCCGACGTCGACGACGATGTAGCCGCTGCCGGCGAGGTCGGGGAACGTGCGGGCGACCGACAGAAATGCGAGCTCGGCTTCGCGCGCGCCGGCGATCACCTCGATGCGCGCGCGCAGGATCTCCTCGGCTGGACCGACGAAGTCCGCGGCATTCGTAGCCTCGCGCAGCGCCTGGGTGCCAACGATCGTGGGCACTGCGATGTCGTATTGATCGAGCACGCGGCGGTACTCGGTGCAGATCGCCAGGCTGCGCGCGATCGATCCTGGGGACAGGCGCTTGCTCGCGTCGAGGCCCGCACCGAGCCGGCCGAACCGGCACAGGTCGACGACCGGCTTCAGCTGATCATCGACGATCAGCAGGAGCAGTGTGTTCGTTCCAATGTCGATGACGGCGGTCGTCACCCATCCAGTATGTCAGACCCGGCTGCGACGCTTGACGGCAATGGTCTACATCACCCATGTGCGGTTTGGCGCCGGAGGGTCAGCTCCGGAGGACATCATCATGCTGCGGTGGCGCGAAGCGATGGGCGACACCAACGTCGCCGACATGATCGAGTGGATCGAGAGCGGCGGGGTGGCCAAGGTTACCGACGGTACGCACGAGCACCAGCTCACCGTCGTGCGCCCGGGTGACCGTGCGCCGTACCTGTGCACGGTCGTCGGCGAGCAGCTCACGTCGAAGATCGTCGAGCTGCCGCGCTTCTAGTCCGCGCTACTTCGGTGCGCGCAGGTGGGTGATCAGCTGGATCAAGTCGACGCGCGACTTCGCGCCGAGCTTGCGCATCACGGTCGAGAGATGGCTGCCGATCGTCGAGTCCGCGAGGCCGAGCTCGTAGCCGATCAGCTTATTCGGCTTGCCGAGCGCAGCGAGACACGCGATCGCGCGCTCGCGCGGACTCAGCGCACGTGGATCCATGAGTGTGTGCTCGTTACGACGCGCGACCACATAGCGGCGCCCGTCGCGCTCGAACCGATCGACGAGCGACCAGCGACCGCTGACCAGTGCGGTCCACGCCTCGATCGCTCCCTCGGGATCGGCCTTGCGCTGCTTGCCGCGCGACTTCTCGGATCGCAGCACGGCCCCCCGCAACGCCTCGCGTGCCGACTTGGTCTTGCCCTCGCCTTCGGCATGCTCGACCTTGCCGCTGGGTGACAGTACCGCCTCCTCTGCAGCGCCGTGCGCGTGCACCGCTTCGCGTAGACGGCGCGCGGTCCCGATGTGCGTGTTCACGCGTGCCCATAGCCGGCGTGTGCCTGCAGCGAAGACCCGCGGCTTGGCCTGCGATGCTTCGAAGACAACGCCCCGCCCGCTCGGCTCGACCGTCTGCAGCGCCACGATGTCGGCGACCTGGAACCGGCGAAAGTGTTCCGCGATCAAGGGACGTTCGCGTAGATCGCCAAGTCCGGCGCGGCGCGCCGTGTCGAGCATTGCGAGCAGGCCCTGGTTGTTGAAGTGCAGGGCGTTCGCGACGTCGGGCAATGACGCGACCACGTTCTGCGCGCACCGTTGTTCCTCCGGATCGAGATCGAACATGATCGCGTGCCTGCGAAACTCGGCCATCGGTCGGGATGAATCGTAATAGTACGCAAACATGCCGCGATCGCCGTCGAGGAACGGCCGCAGGATCGTCGCCAGCTTGTGCAGCCACGCCCGGTCGGTGGGCTCGAGGTCGTACGCTGCCTCGACCACGTCGATGGGATTTACCTCCCGTGTACGCCTCTTCATCGCAGCTACTTCGGTGCGCGTAGGTGGGTGATGAGCTGGATCAAGTCGACGCGCGACTTCGCGCCGAGCTTGCGCATCACCCTGGACAGATGGCTGCCGATCGTCGAGACCGACAGGCCGAGCTCGTAACCGATCAGCTTGTTCGGCTTGCCGAGCGCAGCGAGGTGGGCGATCGCGCGCTCTCGCTGGGTCAGCGCACGTGGATCGGGCAGCGCGTGCTCGTTTCGCCGCGCGACGACGTAGCGGCGACCATTGCGTTCGAAGCGATCGACGAGCGACCAGCGACCGGCGACCAGGGCCGTCCATGCCTCGGTCGCTTCCTCCGGGTCGGATCTGCGCTGCTTGCCGCGCGACTTCTCGGACCGCAGCACGGCATCGCGCAGCGCCTCGCGGGCCGTCCCGTTCTTGCCGTCGCCCTGCGCGTGCTCGACCTTGCCGCTTGGTGACAGCACCACTTCCTCGGCCGCCGCATGCGATTGCACAGCGGCGCGAAGGCGGCGCGCGGTGGCGATGTGAGTGTTCACACGGGCCCACAAGCGGCGCGTGCGCGCATCGAAGACGCGAGGCGTGGTCTGTACGGCGCCAAACACGATGCCGTGCCCGCCCGGCTCGATCGTCTGCAACGCCATCATGTCGGCGACGCGCTCGCGCTCGAAGTACGACGCGACAGGCCGGCGCTCGCGCAGGTCGCCAAACCCTGCGCGACGGCCACACTCGAGCAGCCCGAGCAGACCCTCGTTGTTGAAGTGGATGTAGTGAGCGAGATCGGGCAATGCGCTCACGAGCTCCATCCCGCTTCGGTGCTGCCGCGCCGTCACGTCGAGCAGCACTGCGTTGCGCTGGAACTCCGTGATCGCGCGGCTGGCATCGAAGAAGTACGCGAACATCCCGCGCCCACCATCGAGGAACGGCCGCACGATCGTGGCAATCGCGCGCAGCCAGTTTACATCGGTCAGCTCGAGGTCGTAGGCGGCCTCGATCACGTCGATCGGATTTACTTCTCGTCTTGCCCTGGCCATCACGCGTCCGACGGTGGCATCCCGAGCTGAACGACCAGCTGGATCAGATCGACGCGCGACTTCGCGCCGAGCTTGCGCATCGCTTGCGACAGATGACTGCCGACCGACGACTCGGAGAGGCCGAGCTCGTAGCCGATCAGCTTGTTCGCCTTCCCGAGCGCCGCGAGGTGCGCGACCGCTCGCTCGCGCTGGGTCAACGCGCGCGGATCAGGCAGCTCGTGCTGATTGCGGCGCGCCACGATGTAGCGCCGGCCGCCACGCTCGAACCGATCGACAAGCGACCACCGTCCCGACACCATCGCGGTCCACGCCTCGGTGGCACCCTCGGGATCCGCTTTGCGCAGCTTGCCGCGCGCCGTCTCGGATCGCAGCACCGCCTCGCGCAGCGCCTCGCGCAGGGACTTCGCGGTGCCCTCGCCTTCGGCATGCTCGAGCTTGCCGCTGGGCAACAGCACCGCCTCCTCGGCTGCGGTCTCCGCCGCGACCGAATCGCGCAACCGGCGGCCCGCCGCGATGTGCGCGTTCACGCGTGCCCACAGCCGGCGCGTGCGGACGTCGAAGTTGCGCACCTCGGTCTGGCCGGCGGCGAACACCACACCTTTGCCACCCGGCTCCACCGTCTGCAACGCCGCAAAGTCGACCACGTTGGCGAGCTGGAAGTAGCGAGCGATCGCGGGCCGCTGGCGAAGATCGCCCAGGCCTGCGCGCTTGCCGAGATCGACCAGCGCCAGCAGACCCTCGTTGTTGAAGTGCACGTACCGCGTGAGGTCGGGGTTCGCACCGGCGAACTGCTGGATCTCCGGCAGATGTGCCGGGTCCATCTCGTACAGGAGCGCGTTGGCGTGCATCGACTCCGGCGTCATCGACGCGTCGAACGTGTACGCGATCATGCCGCGGCCGTTGAACAGCAGCGGACGGATGGTCTTTGCGAGCCCGTCGAGCCAGTCGCGGCTCGACGCGTCGAGGTCGTACGCCGCCTCGATCACATCGATGGGATTCACGTCCCGTCGCTTCTTGCGCAACATCAAGACAGTTCAGCGATGCTTGAGCAGACGCGTGGCGAGCTCGGCGCGAGAGGCGACTTTCAGCTTGCGATAAATCGATGCCAGCTGGTTCGCGATCGTGCGCGGCGAACGGCCCCGTTTCTTCGCGATGGCCGCATTGGACAGCCCCGACGCCGCATCCGCCGCGACCTGACGCTCGGCCGCACTGAGACCCTCTGGCTCGGCCGCACCGGTCCCGGTCGGCAAGCTCATCACCACAAAGGACTCCCCGCCCAGATCGAGATCGAAGACCTCGAGGTCAGCCGTCACACCGGCCCGCTTCCTCACCATTCGATTATCTCTCTTATTCCCGAAGCGTGCCGAGCCGGGTCTGGCTTGGCCAAAATGACCATACCCGATCGGGCTATGCCGCACGAATTGACCATGGACGTATGGGTCGGTTTCTCCGTAGCGTCGCCCGATGCTCGATCACATACCGGTGGTGACACTGACGGCGGCGTTGCGGGATGCGTTTGGGATCGTGGCGATCGGACGTGCGGCGTTCAACGCCCTCGCTGACATCAGCGGACTCACGTCGTGCACGCTTGCGCTGCATGCGCCTGATGGTCATCCGGTGCTCACCGTCGACGCTGCACCCGGCCGCGCCGATGCCGATCGCGAAGCGTTCCTCGACACGGGTTGGACCGCCGACAGCCTGCTCACGGCGCTGCTCGCGACCCACGTTCCGCAAGCCAACGACGCGGCCCTGCTCGTCCCGCTCGTCGAGCCCGCCGGCCTGCTCGGTACGCTGCGCTGTGAGCTGACCGCGCCTTGCTCGCGCGGCGACGAGCGCCGGGTCTCCGCGGTCGCGATGGTCGTGGCGTCGCGGCTCCAGCAGCTCGGCGTCACGGCGGCGACCCTCGCCTCCGACGATCTGCTCACGCGCCGTCAGCGCGACACGGCCGATCTCGCGCTGCGCGGTCTCACGACCGATCAGATTGCAGCGGCGCTGCTGATCTCGCGCAACACGGTCAAGAAGCACCTGCACGAGGTGTTCGACCGGCTGAGTGTCTCCAACCGCGTCCAGCTCGCGCGCGCGCTTCAGATCACACAAGCGACCAGTGACGTGCCGCTCGGCGTTACCCGTTCGGGTGATGTCGTGGTGGCGCGTCGCGCAGTCGCATCACAGGCGTTGGGTGGCGGGTCCCGACGGAACGGGGCCCGGGGCAACCCGGTATCCGTTCTGTCGGGGGCGGCGGGGCCAGGGACGCCCGCGGCGCTACAGCCCTAGCTGCTTCGCGACGATCACCTTCATGATCTCGTTCGTACCGGCGTAGATGCGCTGTACGCGTGCGTCCATGAATGCGCGCGTGACCGGGTACTCGAGCATGTAGCCGTAGCCGCCGAAGAACTGCAGGCAGGTGTCGATCACCTCCTGCGCCATATCGGTGGTCCAGAACTTCGCGATCGAGCTCTCCTTCACGAGGTGCTTCTGCTTGACGTGCTCCTCGACCACCTTGTCGACGTACGCGCGGCCGACTTCGCACTTCGCCACGCACTCGACGATCTTGAACTGCGTGTTCTGAAACTTGATCACCGGCTTGCCGAACGCCTTGCGCTCCTTGGTGTACGTGATCGTGTCGGCCACGACCTGCTCGGCCGCGGCGACCGCACCGATCGCCACGCACAGCCGCTCCTGCGCCAGCTTCTGCATCATCATCATGAAGCCGCCGCCCTCGACGCCGAGCAAGTTCGTCGCGGGCACGCGACAGTCCTCGAAGAACATCTCGCTGGTGTCCTGCGACGCCATGCCCATCTTGTGGAGGCGCTTGCCCTTCTGGAACCCCTTGCGGTTCGCCTCGACCACGAACAACGAGATGCCGCGGTGAGCATTCTCGGGATTCGGATCCGTCTTCGCTGCGACCACGACGAGGTCACACAGCTGACCGTTCGAGATGAACGTCTTGCTGCCGTTGATGACCCACTCGTTGCCATCTTTCACTGCGGTCGTCGTGAGCGCCGCGAGGTCCGAACCAGTGCCGGGCTCCGTCATCGCGAGCGCCGTCACGATCTCGCCCGAGGCGCAGCCGGGTAGCCACTTCTGCTTCTGCTCCTCGGTACCGAACGAGTAGATGTACGGGACGATGATGTCGGAGTGCAGGCCCATCGCGAAGCCGCTCTCGTAGACCCGCGCGAGCTCCTCCATCACGACCATCGCGTAGATGAAATCGCCGCCTGCGCCACCGTACTTCTCGTCCATCCACGTGCACAGAAAGCCCTGCGCACCGGCCTTGCGCCACACCTCGCGGCTGACTTGGCCCTGCTCGCGCCACTTCTCCTGGTTCGGCACGATCTCGCGCTCGGCGAACGAACGGAAGGCTTTGCGGAAGGCGTTGTGCTCGTCGGTGAACAGGGTGCGGTCCATGCGCCGTTCGTAGCACGGCGGCGCATGTCGCAGCCGTCAATCCGTTGACCGCAGGCACATGTCTGCGGAACCGCGCCAGACATGCTACTGGAGTCCCGTGACCGCGTGGACCGTCGACCAGGCCGGGCAGACCATCGCAGCCTTCGTGAAGGCGCGGGCCGAGGTCGCGTGGAGCCTCGCCAAGCGTCACGTGACCACCGGCAAGGTGTTCGTTGACGGTGAAATCGTGACCGAGGTCGACCATCGCCTCGCGGTGGGCCAACAGGTCGAGCTGCGATTGGGCGCGCGGCGGCCGCTCGATCCCACGCGCGAGGGCGTGCTCGTCTATGACGATGCTCACGTCGTCGTGATCGACAAGCCGGCCGGCGTCAACAGTGTCCCGTACGAGGACCGCGAGACCGGGACCGCCATGGATCTCATCCGCGGTGCGTGGCGGCGCATGGGAAAACCGGCCACCACTGTCGCGCTTCACGTCGTGCACCGCATCGATCGCGCGACCTCGGGCCTGCTGTGCTTTGCAAAGTCCAAGGGTGCCGAGATGGGTCTCGCCGCTCAGCTGCGTGCGCACACGATGGAGCGCATGTACCTGTGTGTCGCGCACGGCCACGTCACGGCGCGGCGCATCGAGTCGCAGCTCGTCGCCGATCGTGGCGATGGAATCCGCGGCTCCACCAATGATCACAATCGTGGCAAGCGCGCGATCACCCATGTCTCGGTGCGCGCGAAGCTGCGCAATGCGACCTTGTGCGAGGTCCGGCTCGAGACCGGCAAGACCCATCAGATCCGGATCCACCTCGCCGAGGCTGGGCACCCGCTCGTCGGTGAGCCGGTCTACATCCGTGACTACCGCGGATCGATTCTCACGTCGGGCCGCCTGCTGCTTCACGCCGCGACCCTGGGCTTCGAGCATCCGATCACGGGCCAGCGCGTCTCGCTGTCCGCGCCGCTGCCACCCGACTTCACGGCTGTCGTCGAGCGCCTGAAGTAGGCCCGCCTCGGTTTCACCCGGTGTCGACCGGCTGGCGTAAAACCCTCCCATGGAGTTTCCGGCTGACCTGGTCATCCGCTTCGCTCGTTCCGACGACGCGGGCACGATCCTTGCCTTCATCCGCGAGCTCGCGGACTACGAGAAGCTGTCGCACGAGGTCCTCGCCGAAGAATCCCTCCTGCGCGCGACCTTGTTCGGGGTCAAGCCGTCCGCCGAGGTCCTGATCGCCGAGCTCGGTGGGAGCGGTGCCTCCGGTTTCGATCGCGAGCCCTCGCCCGTGGGCTTCGCCCTCTTCTTCCAGTCCTACTCGACGTTCCTCGCCAAGCCCGGCCTCTACCTGGAGGACCTCTTCGTGCGACCCGCCGCGCGTGGCAAGGGTGTCGGCGGTGCGCTGATGTCCGCGCTGGCGCGCATCGCGGTGCAGCGCAACTACGGTCGCTTCGAGTGGAGCGTGCTCGACTGGAACGAGCCGGCGCTGACCTTCTACGCGAACCTCGGTGCCAAGCCGCAGTCCGAGTGGACCGTGCAGCGTCTCACCGGGCCTGCGCTCTACACCCTCGCCGAGCAGTGGACCGTGCCGCTCGGCAAGACCTGATCACGCACGGCTCGGCAACGCGTACGTCACGGTCGAGTGCGCGACCAGGTCCGCATCGGAGAACAGATCCACCTTCGTCACCGCGAGTCGCCGTCCCAGTCGCAGCATCGTCGCGGTCGCGGTGATGTCCGCGGGCTTGGGTCGCGACAGGAAGTGAATGTCGAGGTTCGCCGTCGCGGCGCTAGCAACCTCGGGTCCGGCGTGGGCGAGCGTCAGGAAGTACGCGGCCGTATCGGCCAACGCCATCAACGCGGGTCCCGAGATCGTGCCGCCCGCGCGCGTGAGCCCCTTGCTGAACGGCATGCGCAGCGTGATGTCGGTCTCGGTCAGCCCGACGATCTGCGAGAACTTTCGCCAGTCCGGGAAGCCCATGTCCATCAGCGCTTCGATCTCGGCCACCGTCATCTTCGCCATGCGCCGAGCTTACTCGCACCCGCGTGGGCGTGCGCTCTCACCGAGGCGATCGCCGGTGTCGTATGCACCGCGGCGAAATTCCCTTGAGCGCAATAGCGTTCGCTCGCGAGATCTCGTGCGACGTGCGCGCGTGAGAGTCCGGCGCGATTCGGAATGAATTTCACTGCTCCGCGTCTCTGTGTCTCCGCGTCGTGGGCTCTGCGGCAACTCCGAGAGACGTGCGGCGATTCCGAGAGGCGTGCTGCCATTCCGAGAGACGTGCTGGTGGCGTAGTTGGTCCAGCTGAGCCATCGACGCGATCGACGTCGGGGCCAACAATTCCGAGAGGGCGGGAATTCCGAAAGGCGGCAATTCCGAGAGACGTGCGGCAATTCCGAGAGACATGCGGCAATTCCGAGAGACATGCGGCAATTCCGACCGACGTGTAGCAATTCCGAGAGACGTGTAGCAATTCCGAGAGACGTGCGGCAATTCCGAGAGACGTGCGGCAATTCCGACCGACGTGCGGCCATTCCGACCGACGTGCGGCCATTCCGACCGACGTGCGGCACGTCCGACCGACGTGCGGCAATTCCGACCTACGTGCGGCACGTCCGACCGACGTGCGGCAATTCCGACCGACGTGCGGCACGTCCGACCGACGTGCGGCAATTCCGACCGACGTGCGGCAATTCCGACCGCCGTGCGGCAACTCCGACCGACATGCGGCAATTCAGATGGCGCTGCAGGCGCGAGCTCATCACGCCGATAGCGTCGGCCTCGTCCAAAATCGGCGCCACATCGTGACGGCGGCGGCAGGCGGCGTACGGAGTAGCCTTGGCCCGTGCCCCATCGCATGAGTGGCTGCGCTGCGGCCGGGACGGCGAGCAGGAGCACTCGCCGTGGAACACCGCAACGAACACTCGGTTGCGATACAGAACCGAGTGGAAGAAGTCGCAGTGGGGCCGCCCGCTGACCGCCCACCGAGGAATCGGCCGTCGGCTTGAGGATCGTTGTCCGGGATTCGGACTCATCTGCGTCCGCCTCGACGGCGCAAGCCAGACACCCGGTGACGGCCGACGCTTTTTATCAAAAAGGAGTTGACGAAGATCTGGCGCGCGTTCGTCGACGAAACGTCCGTCGATTTTTCATGCGTGATTGCGGCGTCGCAGCTCGCGTCTCGCGGATCTTTTGCGTGCGTTCCCGTTTCGCGCGACGCCGTCATGCGTTCGTGCAGCACAGCGCAAATCAGAGCGCCGAAAATGTCCGTGCTAGATGTCGAACATGATCATGAATGCACCTGTCGAGTTCGGTCGTGGCGAGGGTGGTCGCGGTGCGTCGGTGGAAGCACACGTGGGCGCGGTTGGTTTCGTGAGCCGCGACGAGCAGCTCGTGCGGCTGCACAGCAAGCTCAAGCGCATCGCGAAAGCACGCGCGCATCTCGACGTGCAGGAGGCCGAGGCACTCCGCGAGGCGCAGCAGCTTCAGCTGTGGAAGCAGTTCGGTCACGTGAGCCTCGTCGACTACATGGTCCAGGAACTTGGTTACTCGTCCTTCCGCGCTGCCGAGGATCGGCTGCGGCTGGCCAACGCGCTCCCCGAGCTGCCCAAGCTCACCGAGGCGTTGAAGAGTGGCGAGCTCAATGTCTCGCAGGCGCGGGAGATCGCGCGCGTGGCGACGCCCGAGACCGAGGAGAAGTGGATCGAGAAGGCTCTCGACTTGAACGTTCGCGAGACCGAGCAGGCCGTTGCCGGTCACTGCAAGGGCGACCTGCCGGAGGACCCCGTGGATCCGCGGCTTGTCCGCAAGACCTTGTGGCTCAGCGTTCGACCCGAGACCGAAGTCCTGTTCCGCGAGGTTCGCAAGCAGCTCGACCAGGAGCGCGGCGAGAAGCTCGACGAGGATGCCGTGCTCGACGCGCTGTGCCGGACGTTCTTGAACCGAGCGCGTGACGCGAATCGCGCCACCCACGTGGGTGCGAACGAGGGTCAGCGCACCGCCGGCGATCAGGAGCCGCCGACGGACGCCACCCGCGTGCGTGCGAACAAGGGTCAGCGCACCGCCGACGATCAGGAGCCGCCGACGGACGCCACCCGCGTGCGTGCGAACAAGGGTCAGCGCACCGGCGATGAGCGCGGTGGGACGTCAAGCTCCACCCACGTGGGTGCGAACGTCGGTCAGGATTCGGACAACGATCGCGATCAGGAGATGGATCGCGCATCGAATGCGCACGCTGGGTGCGCGCCTTACAGAATTGCCGTGACGGTGTGCACCGAGTGCAAGAGGGGCTGGCAGCACGGCGGCGGCGCGGTCGAAGAGATGACGCCACCGGCGGTCGAGGCTGCCATGTGTGATGGGCAGTGGATCGGCGACATCGACTCCACGTTGGTCGAGCGCGCGCGACAGGACATATCGCCCGCGACGCGTCGCAAGGTGCTGCATCGCGATCAGGGGCGATGCCGCGTGCCGGGCTGCCACGCGCACCGCAACCTCGACATCCACCACATCCTGCATGTCGTCAACGGGGGAACGAACGAGCTGTTGAATATGCTGACGCTGTGCGAAGCCCACCACCTCGCGCACCACGCCGGTACGCTCGTGATCGAACGCGTAGGCGAAGAGGTGACGTTTCGCCGCGAGGGACGCAATCGCTTCACGCGCGCGACGCGTGAGGTCGAGACCAAGGACGCGTTGCGTGGGCGCGGCTTCGACCGCGACCAGGTGAAGGCGATCATGACGCGCACCACCAACCAGGTGGGAGAAGGCGACCTCTCGGCCGAGCAGTGGCTTGCGATCGCGCTGCGCTATGCCGCGGCGCTCGGCTCATCACCGGGCGCATGAAGCTCACGCCCTCGCCGTCGGCCTCGGCGACGAGACCGTCGCTGCGCGACCCCGCCCGTGAGAAGGCACGTGACGCTAGGCACGTACGACGCTTCGGCCTCAGGCTCGGCGACGAGACCGTCGCGTCTCGCGCGGTGACACATGGGCACCATCTCGCTCCGCCAGCACAGGGTAGGTACGTACGACGCTTCCGCCTCAGCTTCAGGCTCGGCGACGAGACCGCCGCGTCTCCCCGCGGTGACACATGCGCACCAACTCGCTCCGCCAGCACAGGGTACGTACGACGGCTCCGCCTCAGGCTCGGCGACGAGACCGTCGCGTCTCCCCCGCGGTGACACATGCGCACCATCTCGCTCCGCCAGTACACGGTAGGTACGTACGACGGCTCCACTTCAGGCCCGGCGACGAGACCGTCGCTGCGTCCCCCCGCGGTGACACATGCCCACCATCTCGCGCCGCCAGCACAGGGTAGGTACGTACGACGGCTCCGCTTCAGGCCTCGGCAACAAGCACTTCGCTGCGACCACCACCTCGCGGCGACACGCGCACGTGCGCCCCGACGCGCTCGACCAGCGCAGGCACGTGCGAGATCACGCCGACCTGGCGGCCCGTCGCCTGCAGTGCATCGAGGACGGCGAGCGCACCGTCGAGAGTCGCGGGGTCCAGCGTGCCGAAGCCTTCGTCGATCAACAGCGTGCGCACACGGACATCGTGCGCCGACATCGACGACAGGCCGAGCGCGAGCGCGAGTGAGACCAGGAAGCTCTCGCCACCCGACAGACTCTGGACCGAGCGAATCTCATTGCCGAGATCGCGATCGATCACCTGCAGCTCGAGGTCGTGCTTCGGAACGCGCTCGAGCTGGTAGCGCGGCGCGAGCTCCTCGAGATGCGAGTTGGCCACGGCGAGCAAGCCATCGAGCGTGAGGCTCTGCGCGAAGCTGCGGAACAGCTTGCCGTCGTGCGAGCCGATCACCTCGCCGAGCACACGATCGACCTCGGCAGCTTGCTCGGCCGCAGCGAATTGCGCGAGGGCGGCCGCGCGTCGCGCGCGAGCATCGGTATCGGCGGCGAGCGAGGCCGCGAGCGCCGCTGCGTGATGGTCCGCCGTCGCGACCGCAGCGTCGAGCTCGGGGACACGGGCTGCATCCGCGCGGAGGTCTGTGTCGACGCCCGGTTCGGCGTGCGCCGAGCCCACGAACGGCGAGGTCGCCGCGTGATCATCGACGAGGCGACGGCGCTCCGCGAGCAGCGTGCGCGCCCGATCGGCGGCGCGATCGAGAGCCTCGAGCTGCTGCGCGAGGAGCTCGGCACGCGACCCGTCGTCGGTCAGCAGCCGGCGCAGCTCCTCGCTATCGAAGCCTGCAGCGATCCGCGCGGTGTCGAGCTTTGCCGCAGCTTCCGACAGCTCGGCGACTGCCGCATCGCGCCGACCATGCGCGGCATCGCGACGCGCGAGTTGCTCGGCGAGGATCCGCTCGGCCTCACGCGCGGCCGCTTCGCCAGCCGTGATGGCAGCGGCCAGCTCCGCATCGAGCACGGCGATCACGTCGGCATGCGCGATCCAGGTGGCGGCAAGCTCGGCGAGAGCGCGCCGGCAACGATCGAGCAATGCAGTTCCGTGCACGTCGAGCACCTTGCTGGTTCCGCGTCGGTCGAGTGGCGCCGCGCCGTGCGTATCGAACGCACTGCCATGGCCGCGTCGATCGAGCGGCGCGTCGTGCGCATCGACCGGATGGCTCGGCCCGCGTCGGTCGAGCGGTGCGTCGTGCGCATCGACCGGATTGCTCTGCCCGTGTCGAGCAACGGCAAGCGCCGGCACGGCGGTTGGTGGCGCAAGATCTTCGGTTCGGCGCCCACGCCCGCGCTTCTTCGGAGCAAAGGTCGCGGCGTCTCCGGCTGCGGTCGTCGCGCTCGCAGCGTCGGTCCTGTCGTCCCGACCGGCGGCTGCGGTCGTCGCGCTCGCAGCGTCGGTCCTGTCGTCCCGACCGGCGGCTGTGGTCGTCGCGTTCGCAGCGTCGGTCATGTCGTCCCGACCGGCGGCGGTGACCGCAGCGAATGCGACGGGTGCGGCCGGCGTGACGTGGCCGACCACCGAGGCGAGCGCCTCTCGGGCCAGCTCGAGCACCGGACGCGCAACATCCTCGACGGTGAGCGCTGCGTGCCAGCGCCCGAACGACGTGTCGATCGCAGCGAGCA
>JBBQFU010000047.1:0-38749 GCA_038322185.1 Haliangiales bacterium | reverse complement strand
CGGGGCACCGGAGACTTTTAACTTCCTCGGGTTCACGCACGCGTGCGGCACCACGGAGAAGGGAAAGTTTCAGATCGAGCGCCGGACGATACAGAAGCGGATGACGGCCAAGCTGCACGAGCTGAAGTTGGAGCTACAGCGCCGTCGTCATC
Organism: Haliangiales bacterium; assembly: GCA_038322185.1. Classification (GTDB taxonomy): domain Bacteria; phylum Myxococcota_A; class Polyangia; order Haliangiales; family Haliangiaceae; genus JABFXX01. The sequence continues at coordinate 38,597 of JBBQFU010000047.1, read as the reverse complement.
AGCCCATCCCGGAACAGGGCCGATGGCTCCAGCAAGTAGTCGGTGGTTACTTCGGCTACTACGGAGTCCCCGGTAACGAGAAGCGACTCAGATCCTTTCGTGACCAGATCCCACGGCTCTGGCTCCGAGCGCTACGGCGACGGGGACAGCGCGACAAGATGAACTGGGCGCGGATGGGTCGGCTCGTAGATCGCTGGTTACCGCCCGTGCAATGGCATCACCCTTGGCCCGAACAACGATTCGACGCCAACATCCAAGACAAGAACCGGATGCGGTAGTTCCGCCCGTCCGGGTCCGTGCGGGGGGCGCTCCGAGCCTACGGGTTGAGGAGCGTCCCTACCGCGATCTAAGGCTACGTGGGATTCTGGCCGGTCATCACCTTGGCGATGATGCGGCGCTGGATCTGACCGGTGCCCTCGAAGATGTCGTAGATCTTCGCGTCGCGGTACCACTTCTCGACGGGGTGACCGGGCTCGAGCGCTTCCTCGCCGAGCAGCACCATGGCGCGCGTGGTCACCGATTGCGCGGTGCGCGCGCCGTGGGCCTTGGCCATCGACGCCTCGGCGACGTTCTCCATGTGGTGATCGGCGAGCCACGCTGCGCGATGCGCGAGCAAGCGTGACGCAGTGATCTCCATCTGCATCTCGGCGAGCTCGAACATGATGTGCTGATGGCTCGCCATCGGCGTGCCGTGCAGCGAGCCGCCCTTGACGCGGTCGAGCAGGAACTCGTAGGCGGCGCGCGCGATGCCGACGGCCTGCGCGGCGACGACGGGGCGCGTGGAGTCGAGCATCTTCTTGGTGTCAGCGAGTCCGCCCGATGCCTCGGCCCTCGGCATTGGGCTGGAAGGTGGAGGGGTTGGACCGAGGTTCCCGTGCCGCGGGCCCGAGTGAAACGAGGGACCCGAGGCCTGCTGGCTGCCGAGCATCATGTTCTTGTGCACGCGCACGTCCTCGAAGTGAACCTGCGCGGTCTCGCTCGCGCGAATGCCGAGCTTCGTCTCCTTCTTGCCGGGGACAAGGCCAGGCGTGTCGCGGCCGACGATGAAGCCACGCACACCGGAGCGACCCGCGCGCTCGTCGGTCTGCGCCCACACCACGTAGACCGCGGCGGACTGGCCGTTCGTGATCCACTGCTTGCTGCCGCGGATGATCCAGTGATCACCGTCGGCGCGTGCCGTGGTCTTGAGGCCCGAAATGTCGGAGCCGGTCGCCGGCTCGGACAGCGCCATCGCGGCGAGCTTGGTGTGGCCCTTGTCGTCGGCACCTTTCATCAGGCGGCGGAACTCTTCCTTCTGCTCGTCGGTGCCCATGCGAGCGACCGGGGCGCAGGCGAGGCCCGAGCCGCCGAGTGCGAGTGCGATGCCGGCGCAGCCGTATGCGAGCTCTTCACTCGCGACGACCGACAGGCGCGCCTGCGTCTTCACCTTCTTGGGATCGGGATCGTCGTCGGCGCCAGTCAGCTTCTTGCGGCCGTCGAGCAGCGTGGTCTGCGTCATGCCGAATGCCTGGGCCTGTTTCATCAGGTCCCATGGCATCGACTCTTCCTGGTCGTGCTTGATCGCGATCGGGCGGATCGATTGCTTCGCGAACGCGCCCATCATCTGACGGACGCCCTGGAGCAGCGGTGAATCGTGGAAGAGGTCCATGACTAAAGGGCTCCCTTGTGAGCAAGCACGCGGCCAAGGCGCTCGTCGCCGTGCAGCGCTTCGAACGCGCGGGCATCGCGCATCAGTTTCTCGACGGGGTAGTCGTTCACGAAGCCGTAGCCGCCGAAGATCTGCACGGCATCGATCGTCGCGCGTGCGACCACGTCGCCGGCGAGCACGCGGGCGCGGCTCGCGTACTCGAAGGCACGCGGGTGCTTGGCGTCGAGTGCCCACGCGGCATACAGCGCGAGCGTCTTGGCCGCGAGTGCGCCGGTCTCGGCGTCGTCGCGCAGGCGGATCAGGGATTCGAAGCGGCCGATCGGCTGACCGAACTGCACGCGGTCTTTTGCGTACGCCTCGGCGTGCTCCATCGCGGCGGTCGCGACGCCGGCTGCGCGTGCAGCGAGCGACACGCGTGCCCACGCGAGGATCTCGTCACCGACGGCGGCATCGCGCGACAGGATGAAGTCGGCGGGGACGCGCACCGCATCGAGCTGGATCGTTCCCCACTTCGCGGCGCGCCAGCCCGACGGCACGATCGCCGTCTTCGCCAGGGCCTTCGCATCGAGGAGCACGATCGCGCCCTTCGCGATCACGAGCACGTGGCTCGCGGTCGCGAGCGCGGGAACCGGACCGAGCTTGCCGCTGATGCGGACTTCGCCGCCAGCATCGCTGATTTCGATTGTCTCGCTGCGGCCGTGCGCGAGTGCAGCGAGACCGCCCGAGGCGAGCGCACCGAACAGCGAGGCCTTTGCCGCGGCGCTGCCCCAGCGGGCCACCGCGAGCGCGGGTTCGACGTTGGTCTCGAGCAGCGCGGCGAGTGCCGCACAGCCGCGGCCGAGCTCGAAGCCGCGGAGCGCGCGGATGGTGTGCGAGAACTCGCCCTCGAGCAGGCCGTCGTTCTCGGCGGGCACCGCGTCGACGAAGAAGCCGAGCTCGCCGGCGATGTGGGTCAGGCGCTCCGGCGGTGCACCGGCCCGATCGGCGTCAGCCGACCACGCGCGGAGGTCACGGTCGGCAAATTTGCGCACGGTCTCGACGATCAGCTGCTGATCGCCATCGAGGGCAAAATCCATGTCCGAGCTGTACCGCGGTTCGCAAATACAGTCAGCAAAGACTGTAAATTGTAACGAACGCGGCGCAGGCCGCTGAAATCCTGCGAGTAACCCGCGTCGCGTGCGACGATCGACGCGTGAATCAGACCTGCGTCCGGTGCGGTCGCACGGCACCCATCGAGACGATGGACCTCGTCGGCACCGGCCACCGCTGCGACGTCTGTACCGCGCAGGTCCAGATCTCCGGCGAACCCGACGTGGTCGACAACTTCGATCCAGCCACGCGCGAGGCGCGCGCGAAGCGCAGCAAGCGTGGACTGTTCGCCAGCGTCACCGCGAGTGCCGGGATTCTGGGCGGCGCGGTGGGCGCTGGGATGTTGGTCGGTGGGCCGATCGGAGCAGTGCTCGGCGGCTTGCTCGGTGTGTACTTCGCTGGCGCGGTCGCGGGCAGCGCGATCGACATCAACTACACCGAGTGGAAGCGCTACCGCGGCAACACGTTGCCCGGTGCGCGTGCGCGGCTGCTACCCCCGGGCGACGAGTGAACGAGCTGTTTTTGCGACCGTGGTTCTGATACGAGTGCGGCGTGCAGTGTCTCGACGACAGGGCGGTGCAGGCGTGGATGCGCGGGACCGTTCCCGAGGTCGAGCGCGAGACGGTGCGCGCGCACCTCGATACGTGCGACTCGTGCCGTGACCTGCTCGCGACGAGCGTCGACACGCAGTGGATCGGCCAGGTCGTCGGGCGCTATCGCATCGTCGAGCTGATCGGCGGCGGCGCGATGGGCGAGGTCTATCGCGCCGAGGATCCGGATCTCGGTCGCGATGTCGCGATCAAGGTCGTGCGCCAGGGCGGGTCGCAGAAGCGGCTGCTGCTCGAGGCGCAGGCCATGGCCAAGCTCACGCACGCGAACGTGACGCGCGTCTACGACGTGGGGACGATCGCCGATGGCGTGTTCCTCGCGATGGAGCTCGTGCAAGGCCGCACGCTGCGCGCGTGGTTTGCCGAGGAGCCGCGCACGTGGCGCGAGGTCGTCGCACTCATGCGCCAGGCCGCTGCCGGCGTTCACGCGGCACACGAGGCCGGGCTCGTGCACGGCGACTTCAAGCCCGACAACGTGCTGGTCGCCCACGCAAGGCCCGGCGAGCCGGGGCGCGCCGCAGCGCCGAAGGGCGCTGCGGAGGTTATCGACGGGCGCGTGCTGGTCACCGACTTCGGTCTCGCGCGCATGGTGTTCGCCGAGCCGCACACGCGCGCGACCGACGGTGCGCTCGATGCGACGTGCGGCTTCGCCGGAACGCCGGCGTACATGGCGCCCGAGCAGTTCGACGAGGCACCGGTCGCGACGCCGGCCTCGGATCAGTTCAGCTTCTGCGTCACGCTGTTCGAGGGCCTCTACGGCAAGCGGCCGTACGCGGGCGCGGATCTCGCGACCCTGCGGGATGCGGTCGTCGCGGGGAAGCTCGAGATGCCGGCGCAGCGCGTGCCCGGTCGCCTGGTGCGGCTCCTGCGCCGGGGGCTGGCGACGCGGCCGGCCGAGCGGTTTGCGTCGATGGCCGCGCTCGGTGACGAGCTCGACGCGACGGTGTCGCGGCGAGCGCTGTGGATCGGCGGCGGCGTTGCGACCGTCGGTGCCGCGGTTGCCGCGACGCTGCTCGTGACGGGTGCGGGTCGCGACGCGGCGTGCGAGGACGGCGCGAGTCGGTTCGCGGGCGTGTGGGACAAGGCGGCGCGCGATCGGATCGCGAAGGCATTCGAGAGCTCGACGGTGCCGTATGCGAGCACGTCGCTCGCAGGTCTCACGAGCGCGCTCGATCGCTACCGCGATCGCTGGGTCGCCACGTACACCGAGACGTGCAAGGCGACGCACGTGCGCAAGGAGCAGTCGGCGGCGCTCCTCGACACGCGCATGTTGTGTCTCGACCGGCGCAAGGCCGAGTCAAAGGCCGTGCTCGACGAGCTCTCGACCGGCACGCCCGCCGCCGTGCGCGATGCCGTGACCGCGGCCAACGCGCTGCGGCCCGTCGCGGACTGCAATGCGGTCGCGTCGCTGCAAGATCTCGAGCGGCTACCGGCCGACGCCGCGCAGCGCTCGCGCATCACGGCCGCCGATGGTGCGGTCGCGAAGTGCCGTGCGCTGTTCGCGACCGGGCAGTACCGTCCGGGCCAGACGTGCGCAGGCGCGGCCGCGAAGCAAGCGGCCGAGGTGGGCTACGGCCCGACGATCGCGGAGGCCGAGCTCGTGACCGGGCAGTTCGCGCTCGCGATGCGCACCTGGCCCGAGGCGAGCGCCGCGATCACGAAAGCGTTGCTGGCGGCCGAGGAGAGTCGCGATGCGCGCACGCGCGCGAAGGCGCTGATCGCGCTAATCGCCGTCGACGCCGAGCGCGGGAAGTTCGCGCAGTCGCACGAGCACGCCAAGCACGCCTCCGCCGTGATCAAGGGCCTCGGCGGCGGCGCCGATCTGACCGCCGACCTCACGTATCAAGAGGGCGCGCTGCTGCTGCGCGAGAGCAAGTTCGCGGAGTCGGCCGAAGCGCTGGAGCGCGCGGTCACGCTGCGCGAGGAAGCGTACGGCAAGCAGGATGCGCGCGTCGCCGAGCCGTTCGGTGTGCTCGGTTCGCTCAACACGGTGCGCAAGCAGTACGACGCCGCGCAGCAGGCGTACGACCGCGCGCTCGCGATCCAGCAAGCCGCGCTCGGTGCCACGCATCCCGCCGTCGCCAAGACGCTGCACGGGCTCGCCCAGCTCCAGCTGCGCACCGGCAAGACCGAGGACGCACTCGCCACGCAGAAGCGCTCGTACGACATGCTCGTCGCCGCGTATGGCGAGGAGCATCGAGATGTCGCGCTATCGGCCAACGTCGTCATGCAGGCGCTGATGTTCTCGGGCAAGTACGCCGAGGCAGCGGTCGCAGCCGCGCGCGCGGTCGAGCTGATGGAGAAGGCGGTCGGCCCCGACCATCCCGATACCGCGATCGCATTGCAGGGGCTCGCCGCCGCGTACTCGCGCGCCGACAAGAATGATGAAGCTGGCGACCCACCAGCGCGTGCTCGCGATCCAGATGAAGACGATCGGTCCCGAGCATCTGCACACGACCCAGACCCAGGTGAATCTGGCGATGGCGCTGCGCATCAAGCACCGTTGCACCGAGGCGCTGCCGCTACTCGAAGCTGCGCGCGAGACGCGCATCAAGCTGTTCGGTGCCGAGCATCCGGATGTCGTGCGCGTACTTCACACGCTCGGCGACTGCTACGTAGATCTTGGTCGGGCCAGCGAGGCGATCGCGCCGCTCGAACGGGTGCTGCAGCTCGCAGAGTCGAAGCCGCCGAAGAGCAATGACGACCGCGTGTCGCTCGCGATGGCGCGCTATGCCTTCGCGCGCGCGCTGTGGGAAGGCGGTGGCTCGAAGCCGCGGGCGACCGAGCTCGTGCGTGCTTCGCATGCGGAGCTCGTCGCGATCAAGGATGCGCGGGCGTCGGGCCCGGCGGAATGGGCCGCCAAGCGGAACATCAAGCTCGGTCGCTGACGAGCGGGTGGGCGAACAACCGCCCACCTGCACGGCGGCCTAGCATCAGAGGCGATTCGTCAGCAGCATGAAAATGAGGATGACGACGATGATCGCCGCCGGGGACCAGCCTGCGAGGCCCATTCTGCGGTGACCTACACCGCCACCGAGCACCGCGAGGAGGACAAGAATGAGGAGGATCGTCAGCATCCGACTGCTCAGTGCAAGTGAGCAGCCATGGCTGCAAGCATCTCGCAGGTGAACAAACTCGGGACCGTTGGGTTTTAGTGGCTGAGGGCGGACTTGAACCGCCGACCTTGGGCTTATGAAACCCCTGCTCTAACCGGCTGAGCTACCCAGCCAACGGGTGGAGGAAACTAGTGGGTCTCTCGTAAGCTGTCAAGCTCCCAACGAAATCAGGTCGTTGGGTAGCCAGCAGAAACGTTCCAGGGTAAGTTCCAACGTAACTCGGGGATCGTCTAATGGCAGGACAGTGGTTTTTGGTGCCGCTTATCTAGGTTCGAATCCTAGTCCCCGAACGAGAGAGCCTATGAAACTCGACAAAGCTTGCCTCCTGTTCTTCGGTACAAAGATCGACAGCAAGCTGCGTGAAGGCCTCGCGCTGTCGAAGCCTGGGGACAAGAAGTACTTCGACGGCAGCTCCGAGGAGTTCCTCCGCGTGATGGAGCTCGGGGATGAGAAGGACAAGGAGCGCTGGATCGGCAAGGTGATCAAGCCAGGACCGGCGGTCACCGAGGTCGACGACATCCAGCGCAACATCCTGTCGATCCTGCGGCGCGTGGCCCCCAATGCCCGCATCCCCGCGTCGGCCGTGAAGATCTTCGTGCTCCAGGGCGCCACCGCCAGCGCCGCCATCATCGACGACGAGCCCGAGGGCGACGAGGCCGATGAAGTGGTCGGCTCGAGCGGGCCCTACATTACCTACTAGTGCGCTGATTGCGGCAAGAGGCCGCGTCGCGACGCACGTGTTACGATTTTTGAGTGACGCCTGACGCCAGGCAGTCCGGCACGTACGAGCTTCCGCGGGGCTCCGCGGTCGGCAAGTACGAGATCCTTCGCCGGCTCGCCGTTGGAGGCATGGCCGAGATCTATCTCGCGCGCTCCACGGGCCAGGCCGGGTTCGAAAAGCTGGTCGTGCTCAAGCGCATCCTGCCAAACGTCGCGGAGGACCCGACGTTCGTGCAGATGTTTCTCGAAGAGGCGCGACTGGCGGCAACGCTGCGCCACGCCAACATCGCGGACGTCTACGACGTGGGCGAGGACAACGGCACGTACTTCTTCACGATGGAGTACGTGTACGGCCAGGACGCTCGTGTCATGCGGCACGAGACGAACAAGCGCCGCGAACCGATTCCGCTGCCGATCGCGCTGACGATCATCCACGGCGCGGCCTCGGCGCTCGAGCACGCGCACGAGCTCAAGGGCAGCAACGGCAAGCCGGTCGGCCTCGTGCATCGCGACGTGTCCGCGAGCAACGTCATGATCAGCTACGACGGCGCGGTGAAGCTGCTCGACTTCGGTATCGCCCGCGCGTCGTCGTCGCAACACAAGACGCAGACCGGGACGCTCAAGGGCAAGATCCCGTACATGTCCCCCGAGCAGTGCAAGGGACAACCGCTCGATCGGCGCAGCGATCTATTCTCGCTCGGCGTCGTGCTCTACGAGCTCACCGTCGGTCGGCGGCCGTTCCGCGGCGACAGCGACTTCGCGATCATGGATCAGATCGTCTACAAGGGCGCCGTGCCGCCGTCGCAGATGGTGACCGGCTATCCGCCCGAGCTCGAGGCGATCGTGATGAAGCTGCTCGCACGCGACATGAACGAGCGGTACGCGAGCGCGAGCGACATGCTGGTCGACCTCGACGAGTTCGTCGGGAAGCATGGCCTGTGGATGTCGCCGCGCGCGGTCGGCAAGTACATGCGCACGCTGTTCGCGGCGCAGATCAAGGCGTGGGAGGCGGCCGAGCAGGAGGGCGTGCCGTTCGCGCAGCACGTGGTCCAGTCGGTCACGTCGCAGAGCCAGCGCTCGGAGCTGGTCACGCCACCGTCGAGCTTCAACAGGCCGATCGCGCCCGGGACGCCGTCGCAGGAGATGCGCGCGCAACGGCCGCCCGATGCGCCGGCTCACCCGATCGCAACGATGGCGCCGCTGCCGGTGGTGCGGCGCGAGATGGATGCGCCGACGCGGCTCATGCCACCGCCCGCGGTCGCGCCACCGCCGCAGCATCAGTTCGACCCCGCGCCGAGTGCGCCGAGCGCGCCGAGCCACACGTATCAGTCGGCGACGGTCTATCCAAGTCTGCGGCCGCGTTCCAGTCGCGTGGTCGTGATCGCATTCGTCGGTGCGATCGTGCTCGGTGCCGGCGGGTTCATCGCATACCTGGCCTCGAATTCGGACGCGCCGGTCGCGGCCACGGTGGAGCCGGAGACCAAGCAGTCGATGCCGATGACCGAGACCAAGCCTGCGGTCGTCGAGACCAAGCCTGCGATCGAGACCCCGCCCGTCGAGACCAAGCCGGTCGAGACCAAGCCCGTCGAAGCGCAGACCAAGCCCGTCGTCGAGACCAAGCCGGTCGAGGCGAAGCCCGTCGAGACGAAGCCGGTGCAGACCAAGCCCGTCGTCGAGACGGAACCCGAGACGAAGCCTGTCGCGACGAAACCCAAACCGCCGATCGTCAAACCGAAGCCCACGCCCAAGGACAAGGAAACTCCCGCATGGGATCCAAACTCACCGTTCTTGCCGCAGTGATCTGTCTCGGCGGCACGGCCGTCGCTGACAACGCAGCCGTGCTCAAGAAGGGCATCGAGCTGTACAAGGCCGGCAAGTACGCCGAGGCGCGCGTCCAGATCGAGAAGGCGTACAAGGCGGACCCCAAGCCCGAAACGCTGTTCGCGCTCGCGCAGGCCGAGCGCCTCGCGGGCGACTGCGTGGCGGCGGCGGCGCACTACAAGCAGGTGATCTCCGAGGTCAGTGACCTCAACGTCGCCAAGCTCGTGCAGCAGAACTTGCTGATCTGCGAGCCCGACGCGGGTAAGCCCGAGCCCGAGGTCGAACCCGTCAAGGTCGTCGAGCCGTCGCCACCGGTGGTCGAGACCAAGATCGTCGAGCGGCCCGTGGTCCGCGTGGAGCACCGCACCGACAAGCTCGCCATGGTGATGCTCGGCGGCGGGATGCTGGCGCTCGGTGCCGCGGGCGGCCTCTACGTCGCAGCAAGCTCGAATGCCGACGCGGCCGATGTCGCGAGATCCCTCGAGGATCACGACCGCCTGGCCGACAAGGCGAAGTCCGAGCGCACGCTCATGTACATCTCTGCAGGCGCCGGTGCGCTGATGCTCGGCGTGGCGGTGTACAGATTCGCCACAGGCGGCAGCAAGCAAGAGAAGTCTGACGCAGGTGTCGCAGTTGTCCCGAACGGGAGCGGTGGCTCGCTCCTCGTCACATCGCGATTCTGAGAGTAGGATTCGCTGGATGAAGTCCGCGCTCCTCGTCGCCGCTCTCGCCTCGGGCGCGTGCGTCGACATGGATACGGGCAGCGCGCCGATCGTTGGCACGAGCGGCGACGTGATGACCGAGCCCGGTGCGTACGTCGGCTATCGCGTGGTGCTGCCGTGCGAGGAGCGCTACGCGAACATCGGTGTGATCGGCACTGGCAGCGTCGTGCTGACCGACATCGCCGACATCAGTGCCGCGGGCAACGAGCTCGCTGCAGCGATGGCCGACATCAAGTCGATCTGGGGCTACGGCGGCTACGGCCTCGCGTGCGAGCCTGGCGTCGGCACCCAGATCCATACGAGCAGCTGGCAGGATGTCGATGTGCTGATCGCTCGCATCGGCGTGTATCTCGGCGAGCGCGACTACGGGCTACAGGTCGCGATCTCCGTCGACAGCCCGCCCGTTCCGCACTGATCAGGCGATCTTGGTCAGCGGACGCACCATCACCAGCGCGGTGATGGCGGTCGCGAGCAAGCCGGCGAACGTGACGACCGTCGACCAGCCGAGCGTGATGCCGCGTGCCGCATCACCGAAGGCGAGCGTCGACACGAATGCACCGGCGCCGAGCACCGCGCAGCCGAGGGCGGGCGCCAGAAAGCCGAGCCGCACGCGCTCGGGCTCGCCGCGCAGGAGCATCACGCCGGTGTGGAGCAGCATCGCGATGGTGGCGGCGCATGCGATCAGCGCGGTCGTCGCGAAGATCGCGATCTGCGATGGGACGCGCGGCACGTCGAACCACGACACCGACTGACACACGCCACGACGGCAGGCCTCGATGCCGAGCAGGCCGAGCCCGCCTTCCTTGCCCGAGGCGACGAACCACGACTTGGTCAACGCACCGAGCAGCAGCACCGTGCCCGACGCGAGGATCGCGAGACCGGCGGCCTTCAAACGCGGATCGATCGCGGGTGTCACGAACGAGGGAAGCGGCGCGGCATTCGCGTGCGACGGCTCGGCGAAATTCGGCGGCGGCGGCGGCGCGGGGACGTAGGGCGGGTTGCTGTTCGAGTGCGGCGAGTTGCTGTTCGTATACATGTTCAGTTGGTCTCCGTGCATTTGCTGTACTGGTCGCAGGTGTTTGCGTTGGCGGTGCAGTCGGCGCGCTCGCGAAGCTCGGCGTACATCTCGGTCACGAGCTGCCTGGCCTCGCCCGACACGCTGCTCGTGTCGTTTCGGAACGCCTCCTCGCACATTCCACCCATCATCAAGCGCGCTTGCTTCTGCTCTCCGCCGGGGGCGGACTTCATGTCGTCGTCGCACTTGAGCGCGAGGTCGACGAATCGCTCGCATTGCGGGTAGTCCTTCTTGCAAGCCGCGAGCGGCGCGAGCAGGACGAACAGGGTGGTTTGAAGCTTGGTTCGAAGCGTCATCGCAAGGGAAAGAGCCCTCGCGCGTGCGCCGGTCGCATGAAAAGTGCGGTACACGATTACCCGTGCCACAACGCGTGCTTACGGGCATCAAACCGACCGGTAGTCCTCACGTCGGCAACCTCCTGGGAGCGATTCGCCCCGCGCTGCGGCTCGCCGACGAGGGCCTCGAGGCGATGTACTTCATCGCGGACTACCACGCGCTGACCACGGTCCATCCGCCGGAGCACAAGCCCGAAGAGCTGCGCCACATGACCTACGAGGTCGCCGCGACGTGGCTCGCGATGGGACTCGATCCCGACAAGACGCTGTTCTATCGGCAATCCGATGTTCCCGAGATCTTCGAGATGGCGTGGATCTTCTCGTGCTTCACGTCGAAGGGCTGGATGAACAAGGCGCACGCCTACAAGGCGATCGTGGCCGACAAGGAGTCCAAGGGCGAGGGCGATGTCGACGCTGGCATCAACATGGGCGTGTACAGCTATCCGGTGCTGATGGCCGCCGACATCGTGACGTTCGATGTCGACCTCGTGCCGGTCGGCAAGGATCAGGTCCAGCACGTCGAGATCGCGCGCGACATCGCGCAGCGGATCAACAGCGCCTACGGCAAGGAAGTGTTGCGCCTACCGAAGGCGAAGCTCGAAGAGAACGCCGCGATCGTGCCGGGCCTCGACGGCAAGAAGATGAGCAAGAGCTACAACAACACGGTGCCGCTGTTCGCTCCGCCGAAGCAGATGAAGAAGGTGATCAACCAGATCGTCACCGACTCGCGGCCACCCGAGGAGCCGAAGGAGCCCGAGGGAACCATCTTCGAGATCTACAAGGCGATCGCATCGGCCGACGAGGTCGCCGCGCTCGCGGCCCGCTATCGCAGTGGCATCGGCTGGGGCGACGCGAAGAAGGCGTTGCTCGATCGGCTCGAGACCGAGGTCGGCGAGGCGCGCGCGAAGTACGACGCGCTGATGGCCGACACGTCGAAGATCGATGCACTGCTGCTCGCCGGCGCGGCGAAGGCGCGTGCGACCGCTCGCAATACGCTCGATCGCGTGCGCGTCGCGGTCGGCATCTCGAAGTAGATCAGAACCGCAGCCTGAGCGAGGCTTCAACCGCAACCACGTCGAGCGTGGAGTCCCGCGAGCGGTAGATGTCACGCAGCTCGTAGAGCGGCAGCGTCACCGTCAGCTGTGCGAATGAGCGAACCCAGAGGGCGGGCGGCAGGTCGATGCCGAGGATGGCCTCTGCCTGCATGCCCTGACCTTTGCGTTTGGCGATCGCCTGATCGACGGTGCCCTTGGTCCAACCAAATGATAGGCCTGCGCCGACCCAGAGGTCGACGACCGTCCACCGGCGCAGCCCGACGTAGGGAACGATCCGCGCGAGCGTATGCATGCCCTCCTCGGGATCGAACTGGAGGTTCGCGACCGAGCTGTCGATACCCCAGGTATCGCGGTTGAACCGGTAGCCGAGTCCGAAGGCGACGGCCGCCCACGCGTGAAACGGCTCCTGCACGCCATAGGTGTCACGCACCCCGATGCGCGCGTAGAAGCCGCGATACCACCGCCGGGTTGGCTCGGCCTCGGCGGCGCCCGTCGCGAGCAGCAGCGCGAGCACCACAATGCGCGTCACGGTGCCACGGCGATGTCGAGCCCGTTCAGGATCACGAGGCTCGGATTGGTCGACAGGCTCGTGATCACGTCCTCTCCGCGCAGCCGCAGTGACGCCGCCGCAGCGCGATAGAAGAACGTGAACGACGCCCCCGCATCTGCGCGGTGCAGATTCATGTGGAAGCCGTGCACGACGATCGGCGCGGCGCCTGGCTCGTCCACGCGCCAGCGCGAGGCGGCGTACAGGTTGTGCTCGAGGTCCGTCGAGTACACGGTGAATGCATAGAGCCGACCGACTTCGAGACCGCTGATATCGACCGCGAGCTGATCGCGACCCTCGATGAAGTCGGTGAGCAGCGAGCTCGTCGCGTCGCGCGCGTGGAGTGCGCCGATGCTGTCGCTCGTGACGCGGACGGTGACGCCATTCGCGGTCGCTTCGCCGGACCACTCGGTTCGATCATCGAACGAGATCGACGTGGCATCGGGTGCCGTGCCGACGCCGGGCTCCGCATCGATGTCGAACCGTGCGACGAGCTGGGTTGGCGGCGGTTGCAGAACCTCGACGGCGGACAACACTGCGGTGCGGTCATCGCCGGCGTAGTCGAGGCCGCGACCGACAATCGAGATCTCACCCTTGGCGTCGGCCTGGATCAGTAGATCGGTGCAGCCCTCGCCGGCGGCCAGGTTGTTGACGTTGCGATGGGCGGTGATGAACGCCGCGTTGTCGTCGCTGTCGAGTGTGGTGGCATCGCCGCGGAACCACAGTGTCGGCTGGATGTAGGCGCTGCCGGTGTCGTGACCGTGGATGCGCACCACGTATTCGGTGTATGGCTCCAGCCAGCGCAGTGTGATGCGCAGCTTGCCCAGGGGATTCATGCCGCCTCGGTCGTTGTAGACCATGCCGCGATAGAGCGGGGCCGCGGTCACTGCCTCACGCGTGCCGGTGATGTTGTAGACCGAGAGCCGAACCCCGCCGTCAACCGCCTGGGCCGCGCCGTTGTCGGGAACCGCGGCTGCGAAGCCGGGCGCAGCTGCGGTAGCGCCGGCGATGAGATCGAAGCGCGCGAGCGCGGTCAGCGCGGGCGCCTGGCGGACCGGCGTGGTCGCCACCGCATCTGCAGCGCCGAACAACGCGACGGTCTGAGTATGAAAGTCGAGGTACGTATCGTAGCTGCCGCGGATCCAGACCACCGTGGTCGGTGCCGTGTGGCGCTCCGGGACGATCGGGCGCAGGTTATGGACGAGCGAGTCGCGCGTGACTGCGGTGATCGTCCAGCTCTTCCCACCGTCGGTCGTGACGCCCCGGTAGATCTCGAAGACGCCGGTCGCTGTCGACTCGCCGGTGGTCGGCACGACGTTGCTGGCGAAGTAGACGAGGTTCGGATCGTCGGGATCGAGCGCAATGCCTCCAGAGTAGAATCCCTCGACGGGATAGATGCCGGTGCCGCCGTATGCGATCTCGGAGACCTGCCAGCTCGTGCCGTCCCACCGCGCGTAGTGATAGCGGTGGTCGTAATATGAGCGCTTCGGATCCGGGAACGTCGAGAACACCACGACCGGCGCACCGTCGGCCCCCACCGCCGCGTCCCACGTCCATGCCTGGCCGCCCTCGGTGTCGCCGTCGTACACGAGTGTGCCCCGGTCGGGCGCGAGCTGCGGTTGATCTCTGGGGCGCGCCGAGGCCACGTATGTGCCGTCACTCTCGCGCAGCGAGTCGCCGTCGTAGATCAAGTGATAGATCGAATTGCGGCCGAACTCCGCCGGGTGGCCGTCGGTGTAGAGCATGTGCACGCGGCTGCCGTCGGACGCGAACTTCACGTACGGGCGGTGATCGAACACGCGCACGTACTCGCGCTCACCCGAATCGAGCAGCTGCGAGCCGCCGGTCCAGCTCGAGCCGAAGTCGTTCGAGACCAGCAGCGTCGGATTGGTCTCGTCGCCCCGCACGAACATGTGCACGCGGTCACCCTTGTCGGCAAGCAGGAACGGATTGGTGTACGTGACGTCGTAGTCGAAGTGCGTCGCCTCGATGGGAGACCAGCTCAGCGGATCTGTCGGGTCACCCGTTCGGGTGAACAGATGTTCGAATCCGTCATGCCGGGTGTAGAACGCCGCGATGCGGCCGTCGGGCAGCTCGAGCAAGCTCGCGACATCGTGATCGTCGCGCTCGAGCCGCGTGTGCAACTGTGACTGCGTTCGCTCGCGGGTCATCGGATCATACGAGGTGACCTGGATGTCCCCACCGTGGCTGATCGTCGAGACCACGAGGAGCCCATTGCTCTCGATCACGCGCTCGTCTTGAAACCAGCACCATGCTCCATCCTCGACGAGGACAACAGGTGCGCTCACCTCCGCGGTCAGCGGTGCTGGTGGGATCATGCGCGTCGCGCAGTCGCAGCCATCACCGTCGCGCGGGTTGCCGTCGTCGCAGAACTCGCCGGGCTCGAGCACTCCGTTGCAGGGCACGTCTCGCTCGCGCGCGCAGCCGAGCAATATCAGCACCGCCATACCCGCCCGCATCGTCGCCATGATGATCGTTCGATCGTGGTCGCACAATCCTGGTTGGGCATCGTGAGCGCGGCGTGCGCAATCGCGTCGTGCGCTCCTGGACCGCTGCCCGAAGCGCGGGTCGGCACGCCGTGTCCTGCGGTCGTGATGCGCGAGGTCAACGACCACTTCATCGACACTCATGCGGACGGCGGCGACAAGCTGTGGCATCGCGCGACGTATATGGCGGGCAACATGGAAGCGGCCCTCGCGCTCGACGAGCCCACCTACTGGAGCTACGGCGCGAGCTGGGCGCGGTCGCACGACTACGCGATCAACCGTAACGCGGACAACCACTGTGCGGGGCAGACGTATCTCGTGCTCTACGATCGGTACGTCGAGGGAGAGATGCTCCGCAACATCAAGAACGCCGCGGACTTCATCATCGATAGCGGCGAGCGCGACGACTGGTACTGGATCGACGCGCAGTTCATGGCGTCACCGGTGTTCGCGCGCTTGGGCGCGGTGACTGGCGCTGCCAAGTACACCGACACCATGCACGAGCTGTTCGTCGATGCGCGTGACCGCCGAGGGCTGTACGACCCGACCGTTGGCCTCTGGTACCGCGACGAAGCGTTCTTGTATCCCGCGAACAAGACGCAGAACGGCGAGAAGATCTTCTGGTCTCGCGGCAACGGCTGGGTGATCGCGTCGCTCGCGCGCACGCTCGAGTACCTCGCAGAAGGCAGTCCGTATCGGCTCGAGTACGAGGACATGCTGCGTGCGATGGCGACCGCGCTTGCTGCGGTCCAGCGCGAGGACGGCTTGTGGAACGTCAGCCTTGCCGACGCGAACGAATATCCGGGGCCCGAGTCGAGCGGCACCGCGTTTTTCATCTATGCGATCGCGTGGGGAATCAACCACGGCGTTCTCGACCGCGCGACGTTCTCGCCGGTGGTCGAGCGTGGGTGGCGCGGCCTCGTGGAGACTGCGGTGCGCGCCGATGGCGAGCTCGGTTACGTACAGGGCGTCGCGGATCAGCCGTCGTCGGCGCAGCCCGTGACGATCCGGACGACGCGAGATTACGCGGTCGGTGCGTTCCTGCTCGCGGGCACCGAGGTGATGAAGCTCGGCGTCGACTTCGACTGCCCGTAGTGCCGTGAGATCTCTCCGTTCAAGATCGGATGCGGCCAGGCTTCTCGTCGTCGAACAGCATCTTCGGCGCCAGGCCTCCCGCATGAACCGCGGCGACGAGGCCCTGTAGCGACCGCACGAGCTCGGCGCGACGCTTCGGCGACATCTTCTCGATCGCTGCGATCACCGCGAGCTGCGGGATCCTTGGTGCCGCAGCGACCAGCTTCTTGCCGGTCGCGCTGATCGACAGCGCCGCCCGGCGCCGATCGGTGCGCGATGGCTTGCGCAGGACAAAGCCCTGGTCGACCAGGCGCGCGACGACCGTGGAGACCGAGCTGGGGTCGGTCAGCGTGCGCTCGGCGAGCTCGGCGAGGGACAGCTGGGGGGTCTCGGACAGGTGATGTAGCACGAAGAGCTGCGCCACCGAGATGCCGATCGCCGCCTCGACATCGCGCTCGGCGAGGCGCAAGTAGCGGACGAGCCGGCGCAGCGCGACCATCGCGTCAGCTGCGCTGGTATCGTCCGACGTGCGGGTCACGCGAGCGACGATAGCTGAGCTTCGAGCGTGCTCGCGAGCTGGTACACGTGCGAAGGCAGGCGGTGCCCGCTGACGTTCGGGTCGAACGCGTGCAGCGCCTGCGAGTCCGGAACGAGCGCGTGGAGATACGCGATCTCGCCGAGCACCAGGTTCGCCAGATCGTAGACATCACCCGGCAGCACGTCGGCCGGCGCGCCGCGCGAGGTGAGGGCCTTGCCGCCGCGCTTGGCGACGAGCTGCGCTGCCTTCTCGAGGCACGACTCGAGCTTCGCGTAGCAGTGTGCCGGCTGGCGGCCGCGCTCGAACGGCGCCGGCTTTACCGTGGAACCGAGGCGGGTCGCGTACGCCGAGGCGAGCGCGACGGTCGTGTACACATCAGACGGTGTGAACGGGCGCTCGAGAGCGCGTGACAGGTCGCGGTTGACGCGGATCAGGGCGGCGAGCACATCGCTGGGCTGACGACCGGTCTCGGGCGGGGGCGACGGTGATGGCTCGCTGATGCCGAGACGCGTCTTTGATGTCACCGAAGAGGGCGAGCACGTTCTCGAGCACGTCGAGGACGTGGCCAGGGAGCAGGTTGCCGAGGGCCGGCGTCGGCGTGAGCGGACGGGCCGTCTCGACCCCAAGCTCGCTCGCGAGCCGCGACGCCTTGCGCCACGTGACGAGTGCCTCGAAGTAGACCTCGCGCGGCTCGGCTCCCGTGATCTCGGGAATCGCGCGGCTGTCTTCCTGGCGACCCATCTCCTCACGGATCTTCCGGGTCTCCGCCAGGAGGCGACTCGCGAGGGCGTGGCAGTGCATCGGCTTGGCGTCTTCCAGCTTCATGTCGCCAACCTAGCGCTTGCGCAGTGCCGGGATCCATGGGAGCCCAACTAAATCGAATGCCCGCGGTGCTAGCCGACGAGGACTTCGACGGCGGCAGGATCGCGCGCTTCGAGCGCGGCCTCGACATCGAGTGCGAGCTGGTCGCGGCCGATCGTCAGGACGGCGCGGACTGTGCCGCCATCGCGATACACCACGTGCGCATCGCGGCCATCGAGGCTGCCGTGGATCGCCGGTTTATCGAACCGCTCCGCGTGGCCGACGTAGCCGAGCGTGACGTCGTGATGCTGGCTCCAGAAGAACGGGATGTCGCGACGTGCGCCCCGGCCGAGCATCGATTGCGCGGCGGCCTGGCCATGCCGGACCGCGACCTGCCAGTGCTCGATGCGAACGAGGGCGTCGTCGTAGGGATAGCGCGCGATGTCGCCGGCGGCCCAGATGCCGGGGGCGGCGCGCAGCTCGTCGTCGACGATGACGCCGCGATCGACGCGCAAGCCAGCGGCTTCCGCGAGCTCGAGGCGTGGCTTCACGCCGACGCCCATCACCACGAGGTTCGCCGGTAGCCTGGTGCCGTCGTCGAGGATCACGTGGTCCGCCGTGATCGACTGGGGTTTGCGGCCGAGGCGGAATGTCACGCCCTTGCCCTCGTGGACGCGCTGCACGAAGGCGCCGACGTCGTCGCCAAGGACGCGCGCGAGCGGCACGGTCTCGGGGCCGACGACAGTCACGGTCGCGCCGCGTGCGCGCAGCGATGCCGCGACCTCGAGGCCGATGAAGCTCGCACCGATGATCACGGCCTGCGTGGTCGCGGTCGTTGCGGTCGCGATGCTACGGCTATCCGCGAGCGTGCGCAGTGAGTGCACGTGCGGCAGGTGGGCGCCGTCGATCGGCAGGCGAATGGGGGCCGCACCGGTGGCGAGCAGCAGTGCATCCCACGCCACGTCGCGGCCGCTGGTGAGGCGAACCGAGCGTGCGGTGGTGTCGATCGCGGTGGCTTGCTCGTCGACGAGCGAGACGTCGATCCCCTTCAGTGCGTCGCGTGATCGCAGGTACGCCCACTCCTCGGGGGCCGCACCGGCGAGGTAGTCCTTCGACAGGTTCGGTCGATCCACCGGATCGGATCCTTCGCCGTTGATGATCGTGATCGCACCGCGGTGGCCTTCGCTCCGCAACGCTTCAGCGCATGCAACGCCGGCAGCGCCACCGCCGATGATCACGACCGAGGTCGGCTCTGCGGTGTCGGCGGGCTTCGCATCGCGCTTCGCGCCCACTCGGATCGTGCCGCCTTCGAGCGCGACATCCCAGCACGCGATCGGGGCGAGAGCGGGTCCGCTGGCACGGCCGGTCGCGAGGTCGAAGCAGGCGTGGTGCCACGGGCAGTGAATCGCGCCGCCGAACACGCGGCCCTCGGCGAGCGGGCCGCCGTAGTGCGTGCAGGTGGCGCCGAGTGCGTGGACCTCGCTGCCGGCGCGCACGAGCACGACCGCTTCACCGTCGACCTGGCCGAGGAACGGAATTCCTTCGAGCAGGTCCCCGTCGGGGACGCCTTGCTTGAGGTCGGGGCCGGACGGCGGTGCTTGCTCTCCCATACCGCACAGAGTGTCGCGGCCGGCTCGGCGTTACGAGCGGGAGCGACCTGAACCTGAACGATTCAGCGACCGGCAGCCGCGCGGAGCCGCGCGACGTGATCGACATACGTCTTCAGCTCGCCGTCGACCGCGGGGTGCCCGTGGTTGACCGAGAACCACAGCGTGTTCTCGATCCAGAACCGCTTGAGGAACTCCTCGAGCGAGGCGCCACAGATCGCGAGGTTCGTCGGCGTCATCGCGTCGTCGAGCGCCATGTCCTCTCGCTCCTCCTGCTCCTCGAGGTCCTCGTCGGAGTCATGCCAGGCGGGCGAGGCGACGACGATCTGGTGAGAACCACCCGGTTCGAGCAGCAGGTACCACGTCACGACGACCTGCTGATCGTTCATGAAGCGCAACAGCCTCTCGGGGCCGTCATGCCCGGGAATCTCGACGAGCCGTGCCCCGAGATCGAAGTAGCAGCTCGTCGCCGACGGCATCCGGGCGTGCAGTTCGGGCGTCGACAGAAACGTCACGAGCTCGCGCGGCAGGGCGAGGCCGGCGGTCGCGACATCCGACGCGGCGCGCACGAGCTCGTCGCCGATCGAAGCAGCACCCTCCAGGCGCATCCGATCGGTGGCCGCGATCGCCGGGTGACACGGAGTGAGCCACGCGAACGTGCCATCGAGCGGCCCCACGGGCGGTAGTTGCTCGACCGGCACGCTGGCATAGGTGCCGCCATCGCCCCAGAGCAGCTTGTTGCTGGCGATCGTGAGCCAGCGGCGTGGGAGCTCGATCATGTGAGGGCCTCGAGCGCCAGGAGCGCATCGCCCTGACTGACGTCGGCTCCGTCGGCCACGAGCAGCTCCCGAACCTTGGCGCGGGCGGGCACGTCGGTGCCGCCATAGGTCACGCGGTGGAACGTCTTCATCACCTCGAGCAGGCACACCGTGGTCCCCGTCGTGATCTCGGCGCCCGCGGTCACGAAGGCCGGCTTGTCGGGCGAGGGCCGGCCGTAGAAGCGGCCGCTTGTCGGCGCGCGGAACACGAGGCCGTGCATCGCTGTCGCCTCGGTGCCGGTCGCAGCGGCAGCGGCGCCGAGTGCGACATCGGTCGAGATCGTGAGCAGCACGTCGCCGTAGCCGACCGGTCGGCGGGCGAGGGCAGGGCCGGCGGGAATCTTCGCGAGGCCGCGCAGCTTCGACGCGACCACGGGGATGAGGCGGCCGAGCACCTCGAGATCGCCGATCACGTCGCTGGGCGCGACCAGGTGATCGGCCGTGACGGCGACGCGAAACAGGCCCGGTGCGGGTGCGCGCAGCTCGTCGCCGACGACGATCGCTTCGACCGCAGGCTCGCGCCGGCTCATCGCGGTGCTCCGACGAGGACGCCGAGGTCGTGCATCGACCAGATGCGCGGGTTCTTGATCCGGCGGCTGCCGGTGTTCTGGTACGTCATCTCGACGAGCGCCGCGAGATACGCACGCAGCTCGCCGAGCTCGATGATCTCGTCGGTGTCCATCTGCCTGGCGGCGACGAACGGATCCATGTCGCGCTCGATGCGTGCCTCGGTGTCGCGCATGCCGGTCTCGATCTTCGCGCGCTCGGCCGGATCGGTCGCCATGATCTGGAAGTCGTCGTCGAGCTTGGTGTTGAACGCCGCGATCGCGAGCGTGCGGCCTTCCATGACCGAGAGGCGCGCGTAGCTCGTCGACAGCTGGACGATCGGATCGTAGGGCAGGCCGTTCATCGCGTAGTAGCCGGCGCCCGATGCCTTGCGGAGCAGCACGGTGAACATCGGCGTGGTGTTTGTCGAGTTCGTGTAGATCAGCGAGCTGCCGTACGCGAGCAGCCCGTGCGCCTCGGCTTCGCGGCCGATGTCGAAGCCCGAGATGTCCTGGAGCCAGATCAGCGGGATGCCGTCGTCGTTGCACGCGCGCGAGAACGCGCTGATCTTCGCGATGCCGGCGCGATACAGGATCCCGGCGGGGCGCTGCTTGCCCGGATGCTCGGGATCTCCGACGAGGCCCTGGCGATTGATCACGAAGCCGGCGTAGAGGCCGCCGACGCGACCGACGCCGCAGATCATCTCCTCGCCGACCTCGGGCATCACCTCCCAGAACAGCGACTGATCGAGGAGCCGTGCGAGCACCTGCTTGGCGTCGTACGCCTCGCGATGATCTGCGGGCACCATCGCGGCGAGCTCCGCGGTCGCGAACCGCGGATCGATCGAGCCGATGTCGCCGCGATAGAAATCCGCGCCGCTCGACGGCAGCCGCGCCACATCTCGGCGCAGGCACGCGAGCAGGGTGTCGTCGTCGGGGACGCGCACGTCGGCGCAACCTGACAGATGCACGTGAACCTCGGGGCCGCCGATATCGAGCGATGTGATCTTCTGGCTCTTCGCGCCTTTGATCAGCGCGGCGCCGGCGATCACCATGTACGCCTGCTCGGTCATGTACACGCGGTCGGAGATGATCGGCATGTAGCCGCCGCCCGCGATGCAGTCGCCGAACACGCCCGCGATCTGGGGCACGCCGTTCGCCGACAGCAGCGAGTTCATCTTGAAGATGTGCCCGGCGCCCTTCGCGCCCGGGAAGCTCTTCGACTGCTCGGGCAAAAACAAACCCGAGCAGTCGACGAGATACAGCGTCGGGATGCGGAGCTTGAGCGCCATCATCTGCGCGCGCTGGATCTTCTCGGGCGTCCTCGGCCACCACGCGCCAGACGCGACGGTGTTGTCATTCGCGATCACCATGCACCAGCGGCCTTCGACCTGCGCGAACGCGGTGATCACGCCCGCGGCGGGTGACTTCTGGTCTCCGGGAAATACCTCGCCGTAGTTCACGAACGTGCCGACCTCGAACGTGCGCGTGCCGGGGTCGGCGAGCTTCGCGAGGCGCTCGCGTGATGTCAGCTTGCCCTTCTTGTGGACGCGCTCGACATACGTCGGGCCCCAGCCGGCGTGCACCTCGGTGCGCCGCTCGCGCAGGCGGTCTTCGAGTGTCGCGAGTGCGGCGCGCTGATCAGCGGCCGTGCGCTCGTCGACGATCCCACCAAGTGCACTTCCGATCGGGATCAGCGGAACCAACGACATGCGCGGGCACCGTACTACGAGATCGACTACCCTGGCCTCGTGCAGCGCGTCTGGATCGTGATGGTAACGGCGGCGTGTTTTCGCGGCTCACCGTCGCCCGCCCCGCCGGCGCAATCGCCGGTCCTGGCCAAGGTCACGGAGGACCCGACCGTGCCGCCGCGCGCGCCGCTCGACGGGTCGCTCCAGATCCAGCCCGAGGCCATGTGTGGTGGTGCCCGGCTGCCCGAGGACTACGTGGCGCCTCCTCTGGCGCCAGCGCCCGATGTCGCGCTGCGCGTCCTGGCCGGTGACAAGTACAGTGATGCGGCGCCGGTGCGCCAGATGAAGACCGCGGCGGACGGAACGTTCACCGCGGATCTGCCGCCGGGCCGCTACTGCATCGCGCGTTCGCATGGTGCGAAGCCGCCGGCACAGGCAGGCAAGCACTACGACGCGGGCTGCCTGCTCGCGCGGTGGGAGGCCTGCGAGGCCGTCGTCGAGGTGCCGGTGAAGGCGCGCGTCGCGATCGATATCTTCGAGCCGTGCTCGTGGTCGGTTTGCTATCACGGCCCACCGCCGCCGTGACGCGGTTGTGTGGTGCGCTTGCATCATGATGACGCTGGCGCCACACGCGCATGAACGTCCCGTTCATGGGATGCGGCGGGTTGAGCATACGAACGCTCATCACCGCGGTGGTACGGACGTTGCTCTGGGCGACAGCATGCGACTGACGCACGTGATCGCGAGTCTCCCGTTCCTCGGCTGCGGAACTCAGATCCGTTCGACGATCATCAACCCGCCACCGCACGCGATGCAGAGTCGGCCGCCGGCCAGCGTCGAGGTGTTCACCAGCGCTCCGCCGCGAGACCGTCCGTTCGTCGACGTCGCATTCCTCGAGGCCGAGCAGGAAAGCGGCTACAGCACCGACGGTACGGAGCAGTTCTTCGCCAAGCTGCGGGGCAGGGCTGCGCAGATGGGCTGCGATGGTCTCGTGTTTGGCAGCCCGACCAACGCGGTCTCGGTCGGCATCGATCTCCAAACGCCCATGAACAAGAAGGGCATCGTCGCGACCTGCATCGTCTACACGCAGTAGCGCACGTGAATGACCGTTCAATCCCAGGCGCGCGTGATCAATAAGTCGATCGCCGCGATCACTCGATCGCCGTCGCTTTTCAACGAGACAATGCGATCACCCAGCCGATCGACAGCGACGGAAACGATCTGAAGCGGGTTGAGGACGACCTTTGTGCCTTCGATGTCAAAGCCGGGATTCAATCTGGGTTCCGCGCTCGGCATCATCGACTCGAGCACGAGCGGGATGACGACTCGACGACGCGCCAGATCGAAGCGACGCGATTGCACGACGACCACGTACGGAATCACTGCTTTGTGTGGGCCGATGTTGCGGTGAACGTCGAATTGCGCCATCAGAGGTCCGAGTGCTCATCCGCAAATGATCCGTACTTTTCGTCGAAGTCGTTCCAGGCAGTGATCGCGGCGTCCAAGCGCCCATCCTCCTCAGCGCGCCGCTTTCGCTCATTGATGACGTAGTCAACCAGCAGCTTTTCCACCTGTTCGGAGAGGTTGGACGCATACTCACGCGCGCACCTCACAAGATCCTCGTTCAACGTCATGTTGACCGGGCGCTTGGGGGCGTTGACGTCGTAGATACGGCTCATATGCGCATCGTATGCGCATGCTGGTCCTTCAGCAACGACTGCCGAAGATACATCAATCATTACGAGAATATCGAGTCAGCGTCCCGCGCGGCTCTTGCTGCCGGCTTTCGCGCGGTCACGGCCAGCCGGGAATCGCGCGCGTGTCGTAGTTGCCGGTGCGGAACGCCTCGCTCGCGAGGATCTTCTGGTGCATCGCGATCGTGGTCGGCACGCCCTCGACGCGAAACGCAGCGAGTGCCGTGAGCATCTTCGCGATCGCGGCATCGCGATTCGCCGCGGTCACGATCACCTTGGCGAGCAGCGAGTCGTAGAACGGCGGAACCACGTAGCCAACCTCGACGTGCGTGTCGACGCGGATCCCGTCGCCACTCGGCGGCTGCCACGCGGTGATCGTCCCCGGCGCCGGCGCAAAGTTGTTCGCTGGATCCTCGGCGTTGATGCGGACCTCGATCACGTGACCGTTGAGCGGGATGTCCGCCTGCGTCCACGCGAGCTTCTTGCCGGCGGCGATCTCGATCTGCGCGATCACGAGATCCTTGCCGGTGCGCTCCTCGGAGACCGTGTGCTCGACCTGCAGCCGGCAGTTCATCTCCATGAAGCGGAGTACGCCATCCGCGTCTAGCAGCATCTCCATCGTGCCGGCGCCGACGTAGCCGATCCGCGCGGCCGCACGTGCAGCTGCCTCGCACACGGCGCCGCGCTGGTCGGCGGTGAGTGCGGGTGATGGGCTCTCCTCGATCAGCTTCTGGTGATTGCGCTGCACGGTGCAGTCGCGCTCGCCGAGGTGCACGGCATTGCCGTAGCGATCGGCGAACACCTGGATCTCGATATGCCGCCCACCCTCGACGAGCTTCTCGAGGAACACGCGGTCGCCACCAAATGCGGCGCGGGCCTCGGCCTGCGCGTCGCCATAGCACTGCTCGACCTCGGCGGCTGAGCGCGCGATGCGCATGCCGCGCCCGCCGCCGCCATTCTCGGCCTTGAACAGAACCGGAAATCCGGTCGCCTCGGCCACACGCTTCGCATCCGCAGCGTCGGCGAGCACGCCGTCGCTACCTGCGATGACCTGCAGCCCAGCAGCGCGCATCGCGGCCTTCGCGCGGGTCTTGCTGCCCATCAGTGACGTCACTTGAGGCGGTGGTCCGATGAACGCCACGCCGTGCTGCGCGCACAGCGTCGCGAGGAGCGGATTCTCCGACAGGAACCCCCAGCCGGGATGCAGTGCCGTCGAGCCCGACTGCACCGCAGCCTGTACCACGCGCTCGACATCGAGATAGCTCAGTGCTGCGCGGCCGGGGCCGAGCACCACGACCTCACGGTTGCGCGTGTACGGCGCGTCGCGGTCCGCCTCGCTGACGGCGAACACTGGCGTGATGCCGAGTGCATCGCACGCGCGCGCGACACGCACGGCAACTTCGCCGCGATTGGCAATCAGGAGCCGGTGGAACGACGGCATTACTTGCCGAACTTGAGGAGGCAGGCCTCGGCGCCCGAGACTTCGTACTTGCCAGGCGCTTCCATGTCGAGCGACGTCACGACGCCGTTGTCGATCACCATCACGCCACGACGTGCGCGCAGGCCCATGCCGTCCTTCGACTTGTCGACTTCGATCCCGAGTGCCTTGGTGAGCTCGGCGTTGCCGTCGGCGAGCATCACGATCTTGCCGAGTGCGTTGTGCGCCTCGCCCCACGCCTTCATCACGGCAGCGTCGTTGACCGACAGGCACGCGATGATGTCGACGCCCTTGGCCTTGAGCGCGTCGTGCTCGTTGACGTAGCTCGGCAGGTGCTTCGAAGAGCACGTCGATGTGAACGCGCCAGGCAGCGCAAACACGATCGCCTTCTTGCCAGCGAACAGCTCGCCGGTGTTGACCTCGGACACGCCGTCACCGGTCGCTTGCTTGAGGGTGACGGAAGGAAACTTCTGGCCGACTTCGATCATCTCGATTGGGTTACCACAGGGGATTACTGGGCGTTAGGTCCGATGTCCGGGAACGTGTCCTGGCTGCTTTGATCGCCCGGCGATACCGGTAGCTCATGATGCTCAGTCTCCTGTTGCCGCTCCTGCTGTTCCTCTCCCTGCTCTCCGGTCCCTCCTACCGCCGCATCGTCGGGGGCGCCGCCGTCGCGCCGACCGCACTCGCGCTCGACGAGGACACCATCATCGGCCGCGGCCACTTCGTGCACGACTGGCCGGCCGAGAACCCCGACGGTAGCGTCAACGCCGTGATCGAGATCCCGAGCGGCACCACCGGCAAGCTCGAGGTCGACGAGCAGGACGGCAAGATCCACTGGCGGCGCGACCGCGATCACGGTGGCCGTCGCGAGGTCGACTACCTGCCGTTCCCGGTCAACTACGGCATGGTGCCGCGCACCCTCAGCGAGGACGGCGACCCGCTCGACATCATCGTGCTCGGCCGGGGCTTCGAGCGCGCGCACATCGCCGAGGTCCGCGTGATCGGCGTGCTCGCGATGGCCGATGAAGGTGGCCGCGACGACAAGCTGATCACCGTGCCGCTCGAGCCCGCGCTCGCGAACGGCTTCACGCGCCTGCACGAGCTGGGCGAGCTCGACGAGTACTACCCCGCGCTGCGCACGATCGTGACGCTCTACTTCACGCACTACTGGGGCGTGGGCCGCACCGAAGTGCTCGGCTGGGGCGACGTCGACGAGGCCGAGGCGATCCTCGAGACCGCGAAGCTCCGGTACTTGGTCGCCCGCGTAGCCGGCACCGCGGCCCTCGAGTCAGGTTTCGAGCCGCTCGCTCCAGAGGCGAGCGTGCGGTGAGCAGAATCCGGTGACGAGATCCATGAGCTCGAGAACTCGGTCTTCGAGCTGCGGGTCGTCGCTCACGAGCTGACGAACGATCCGAAGGTCGTCATAGGCTCTCTGCTGAGTCAGTCCCGCATCTCGATGACAGCGCAGGATGTCCGCGAGCTCACTGCCAGACGCGTTACGCGTCAGGGCTGTCTGCAGTTCTCGCCTGAAGTGTGATTCGTTCATTGACGCAGGTTGAGCGGGTGCAGCAACGCGCTCGCGGCGGTCGCGAGCCGATCAGGTGCGCGAGGTCGAGGGCTCGTTCCAGAACTCGGCGCGGCCGGCTTCGATCGGTGCCGCGATCATCGCCGCGGCATCCTCACGAGGTGGGCGGTCGACGAGATCCAGATTCGCGAGCTCACCGAAGCGCTTCGTCGTCGCGACGAGGGCCGAGCCCCAGCCGCTCTTCTTGTAGGGCAGTCCCTTGCGCGCGCAGAACGCGCTGACGATCACCGACGCCTTGCGCATCTGCAAATGGCTCATGCGCTGGAACAGGTGGTGCTCGATCTGGTGATCGAGGCCGATCAGCAGGAACGAGAACACGGGGTTCGTCTCGAGGTTCTGCGTCGTCCGCAGCTGGAGGACGAAGTTCTCGTCGTACTCGCGGTACAGCGGGGACTCCATGTGCGCCGGCAAGAAGATCGCCGCGATCATCACGCCCGACAGCATCGCCCACGCGAAGTAGAACGCGACGGTCGCGCCGATCGACACACCGAATAGCAGCGGCGGCACGACCAGCCACGCGCCGTAGTGCAGCACCATCATCGCGATATCGATCGAACGATCGAATCCGGGTGCCAGTCGCCGACCTTTGGTCGCGTGCCACCACAGTCCGTCGAATCGCATCGTGAGCGTGGCGAGCGAGGCGATCGGCCAGAACAGGAGTGACTGGTGTCGCTGTACGAAGGCACGCCATCCCCCTTCCACGCGCTGGCTGCGGTTCATGGCGTATGGATACACATCGACGTCAGGGTCCTTGCCGGCGACGTTTGGAAACGAGTGGTGCATCGTGTTGTGCTTCCACTTCCAGTAGACGAGCGGCAGCCCGGCAATCAGCGTGAACAGCACGTAGCCAAGGACGTCGTTGACCCACTTGCTGCGCGCCACCGCGCGGTGCCCGGCATCGTGGCCAATCATCAAGAGGCCGATGCTCACGGCCACGCCAGCCACGAACAGCGGCGTCTTCAGCCACCACGAGTCGAGGACGAACATCCCGGCAAACAGGGCGACCGTCACAACCGCCAGGAACAGGGCCTTGGCGTAGACCAGAACCGGCTGGTACTCGAACACCCCGGCCGTCGTCAGCTCGGCCCGGAGCTCAGCTCGGAGGTCTGCCATGTACGAGCGTCGTATAGCATGCAGCTGCCAATAGCGCTGTCCGCCGGACTCGTTTGCGCGGCGGCGCGAAAGCTGCGTGTCGTTGACTCGAATCTGTGACCAAAACATTTCTCGAATCGCAGTGCCCCCGAGCACGTGCCCGGGCTCGCACGAGCGTTGCCATGACGCTCGGGAGAGTCCCGCCCGGAGGATGCACAGCGGCACCGACGGTCGTGTTCGCCTGCGGCCTCGGCAACGCGCGGCAACTGGCAGTGGGTTGGGCGGTCGAGTGGTCGAGTGGTCCGCGTCGAGATCGACGATGCCTGTCACAGGGACTGCCAGTCGTCGTCGGCTCGACGTGGCCGTTGAAGGTCGTGGCGGCGTCGCCAAACCACATCCCCACGATGGGCGAAATCGTGCAGGCCGTCCGCATTGAGGAGAGACCGGCGCGGACGACCTCAGCGTTGTTGCCGACGCCGAAACTGGATCGGCGCTGGGACGAAGTTGTTGGTCAGCTGCCCGGGAGGTCGACGCGCCTCGCTCCTCACGTGGGCCGAGCGTCGCCAGCTCAAGGGCATCCTCCACTGGTGGCTGCGGTTGCGACCACGTGGTCTTCGGGGCGGTGGGTGTCCGCAGCTCCCGACCACAAGCCACGAGCGGTCAGACCAACTCGGCGAGTTGTGACTGGTGATGAGGGCCGCGCGACGGTGTTGAGCGGACCGGCCCTTCAGCGTGGTCCTTGTTCGAGCGCTGTGGTTCGTACGCCGCGAAGCTCGCCTTGACGTTCGCGCGCGCGTGGAATAGCGCGATAGCAGAGAGCTCGCCGTTCACGAGAGCGCGATCGCCCGTCCGCGGATCGATGCAACGCTTGTCCCGTGGGTGAGTGGGGCGAGGGCAACCTCGTTCGTCCGAGGGGGTGCTTCACATCGTGCCGATCGTCGGCCGTCGCATGCATCGTCGAGGCGCGGCTCTCCCGTTCGCTCGAGCAAACGGTCTTGCGAGCCCGTAGCGTCGTCCTCGTACTCGAGCAAGCGCCGGCGATCCTCGAGAAACTTCGTCGGCAGTCGGACAGTGCTTGGTCATGTTTGCGTGAAGATGAACCTGCATCCGCAGGAGAGGTTTCGAGTAAAAATATCGGCGCAAAACTTCGCGCGACGAGATCGAGACCAAGCCGATCACGCGCACCGATGTCGAGGAGCTATCTCTCGCGCCGTTCGTTGTTGCATTGACGTTTCGCACGCGTGGAACGGCGCGAGGGAGCGAACATCAACGACCTCATCACGAAGGCCGAAGATCTCGCCGTTCCGAGAACGCGCTCGTCGGTTCACGCCTGCATCACCGCGACGCGACTCTCCCGTTCGCTCGAGCAAACGCTCTTGCGAGCCCGTTGCATGGTGCTCGAGCGAGCGGCGGCGAGTCGTTGAGAGAACTTCACCAAGCGGGAGTGCGCGGCGCTCCATTGTCCGCGTGCATCCGAACCTGCATCCGCAGGAAAGCTTTCCAGTGAAAATATCGGCGAAAAACTTGTGTCTCGCGCCGTTCGTTGTTATGCATTCTCCATGGCCCGCGCGCGCAAGGTTCACATCCAGCAGAAGCTGTTTGAGGCCGACGGCTCGCGCGCGCGTCAGATGTTCCGCAAGGACGGCAAGCGCGACCGCCGCAAAGGCAACTCGGGCCGCAAGCCCAAGGGGAAGCGAGCCGGTTCGCCGCACAAGACCCGGCCCGACCTGCGCGCGAACACACCGATCCACATCGTGTTGCGCGTGGTCGCCGAGATCGGGAGCCTGCGCCGCCGGTTCATGTATCGCGCGATCCGCGAAGCCACGATCTCCGTCGCAATGCGCGAGCTTCACGATCGCATCGAAGGCTGCTTTCGCATCGTTCACATCAGCATCCAGCGCACCCACATTCACCTGATCGTCGAGGCCGATACGAAGCGCGCGCTCTCGCGCGGCATGCAGAGCTTCCAGATCTCGGCGGCGAAGCATCTCAACCGCGCGTTCAGCCGCCACCTGCCCGAGCGTCGCCGCGGGACGGTGTTTCCGGACCGCTATCACGAGGAGCTGATCACGAGCCCGAAGCAGGCGCGGCACACGCTGAGCTACGTGCTCAACAACTGGCGCAAGCACGGCGATGATCAGGGCCGGACGTGGAAGGTCGATCCGTTCTCGACGGCGCCGGTGTTCCTCGGCTGGGAGTACTTCCAGGATCGGGACGAGTTCTGGGACTTACCCGACACGTACGAGCAGCTGATCGTCTACTTCCCCAAGACCTGGCTGCTCACGAAGGGCTGGCTCAAGCACGGAGCGCTCGGGTTCGACGAGGTTCCGAGCACGTCGACGAAGCACTGACCGGACCCGCAGAGCGGACCTTCACGAAGGCTCGCGGTCAGGATCAAGTTCGCGTGTAGTCGGAAACGTTGTCTGGAACGTACTCCTCTACGTTCCCCAGGATCTGGCAGGGGCAGAATCCGTTCCGCTCGTCTAGCCGCTCGAACACTTTCGAAAGCTCGTGGTCCTTCGCTTCGCCCCGATGCTGAGTGAATGATCGCATGCTCGTCGAAGAAGCTCGTTGTCGAGCATTCAGTCGCGCTCGCTTGGCAAGCTGACTCGGGGGGATGTCGACAGCCACGCGCGAGCTGCACCGGCAGCGATCAGGTAGTCGTGATCGTTGAAGCAGAGGAGATAGGTCGCCTCTGCGTCCGTCACATAAAACACGTAGCCAGAGCTCTCCTCCAGCACACGGGTGAGCTCGCGGCTTTCCTTGAATCGATAGCCGAGCGCGTCGCCGTCGGAGCCCTCGATCACGAGGACCGCAGCGCCACGGACGTACTCGGACACGAGACGCCAGCCGTCCGCATCGTGGAGGCTAACCGAATCGCGCAAACGCTCCCAAAGTGGTCGCGCACCAGCCACTCCAAACTTCGCTGCAAGCAGCCCGAGGTGAGCGACCGCCTCGGAGCGCTGCAGCTCAACCGCACCGTTATTCAGCAGTGCTGCGATCTCGCTCCGGACCATCGCCGTCTTCGGCATCGCGAACCAGAGTATCGATCAGCATCTCGTCAGAGGGCGCCCTGAGACAGCGGGATCCGAATTCGAAACCAAATCAATCCTCGAATCGCGCCGTAGATGGCTCAAGCGCGGTGCAAGGGCTCGCACGAGCGTTCGCCTTGGCGGTCGGGAGAGTTCGCCACGGCGATGCAATCACAACGCCGCCGCTCGCATTCTCGCGATGGGGATGCTCCAGGTCAGATGTTCGGCAGCTCGGGCGGAGCGCACTGCGCCACGTTGCGCAGCAGATCTTCGTCCTCGAGCGCGGTCGCCATCCGGTGCGCTCGCGCATTGATCGTGCGCGCGGCATCACCATCGACGATCCGGCTCAGCATGTTGAGCGCGGTCACGCGCATGCGCACGAGACCCCCATCGCCGGCTGCATCGATCGCGATCTGCGCGAGCTGCGCCGCGGTTGCGACGTCGCCGAGCTTCCATGCACAGAAGGCGAGGCCCACGGTCTTGCGGAAGATCACGAACGGGACATCGGAGTGGGGCAGCGCAGCGTAGAGCGTCCGAGCTCGCTCCCAGTCCGGTGCTGCGCCATCGCGCGGACGCGTGAACCGCACGGCACGCAGATGCGCGAGGCGCGCGCGATAGGCGTGGTCATCGGCCAGCGGTAGTGCTGCGGTCGCGAGCTTGTCCTCGATCCAGTCGTGCAGCGCGTAGGCCTCGGCGAGCCGATCTTCGTGGATGATCTCGTCGGCACGCAGTAGCGCGACCTCGATCTCGGCGGCCGGGCCGGCGGCCTTCGCGTGCGGCTCCGCCTTTGCGAGCCAGTGCGCGCAGGCGGCGTGATCGAGACGGCTGTGATGGGCGCCCGCGATTCCGACGAGGATCCAGGCGACGAGCGGCGACTCGGAGATCGGCGGCCGGTTCCACAGGCCGAGCTGCTCGAGACGCAGGCCCGAGGGCAGGTCGGCGAAGCGAGCGTGATAGGTGCCGAGCCAGCGCACCCAGGATTCGACCGGCGACGTGAAGCCGAAGAAGCGCAGCATCCAGCGCCCGTACTGGCCACCCGCCTGGTGATCGCGACGCGCGAGCCGGCGCAGGCCACGCTCCACGGTCTGCGGATCCTGCGGGATGTCGATCGCATCACCCGCGCGATGGATCAGCTGATCGGCGAGCGGCAGCCAGCCACCGACATCATCGACCCAGCGTTGCACGTACTCGGCCCACGAGAGGCCGGCAGGCGGCAGCTCATTCATGGAGCGCAGACTGGCGAGTCGGACGCACGGTTGGGCGCGCGGGGGTTGGCACGTCGCAGCTGCGGGGGAGTGGGATGCCGCAGAGGAGCTTCACGGCGACCGAGGCCATCGTCATGCCGAACACGCTCGGCACGAAGGCCATCGAGCCCTCGACGCGGTTCTTGTGCTCGCAGTCGTTGACGCCATTCATGCCGCCCGGGCACACGCAGCGGAAGGCACCATCGTCGTAGGCGAGCGACTGCGGCGCGATCGGCGGCTCCTCGGAGTAGACCGCCCACACGCCGGTGCGCGCGGTGCAGTCGAGGTCGTGCTTCCTCTTGAGGTTCTTGCGCAGGTCACGCGCGAACGGATCGATGCGCGTCTCACTCAGATCTGCGACACGAACCTGTGTTGGATCGAGGCGCGCCGCCGCACCCATCGCCGAGACGATGCGCAGGCGATCGCGCAGGCACGTGGTGATCAGGTGCATCTTCGAGGCGACATTGTCGATCGCATCGATCACGAGATCGGGTTCCGGCGTGAGCAGGCGCGCGCTGGTCTCGGCATTGTAGAACTCGGCACGCGTCTCGATCACCGCATCGGGGTTGATCATGCGCAGGCGCTCCGCCATCACCTCGACCTTGGACTTGCCGAGCGTGCCCTTCATCGCGTGCAGCTGGCGATTGACGTTGGTCACGCAGATCCGGTCGTAGTCACACAGGGTCACGCGACCGACACCACTGCGCACGAGCGCCTCGGCCGCAAACGAGCCGACCCCACCGACACCGAACACACTGACCGTCGAGCTCGCGAGACGCGCGATGCCGGCGTCACCGAGCAGGCGGGCGGCGCGATCGAAGCGGCGGTGCGTTCCAGACGACGGCATAGACGCGCATTGTTGGTCAGCCAGCCGCAGAGTCAACGCCGAAATGTCCGAACAACCTCCGCGCGTTGGCGGTCGTCAGCGCGGCCATCTCGGCCACGGGGACCCCGCGCGCCGCCGCCAGCCCCGCGATCACGTCTGCGACAAAGGCTGGTTCGCTGCGCCCGCCGCGGTGAGCCGCCGGGGCCTGGTCGGGCGCATCGGTCTCCGCGAGCAGCAGCTCGGCGGCAATCGCGCGCGCCGCCTCGACCGGCCGCCGCGCGTTCGGATAGGTGATCGGACCCGCGAACGAGAAGCACATCCCGAGATCGCGGTAGACACCCACGAGCTGCTCGCCACCCGAGTAGCTGTGCAGCACGCCACCAACCTCGTGCGCTCGCTCCTCCCGCAGGATCCGCGGCGCCGCGTCGTGCGCACGCAGCACGTGGATCACCAGCGGCAGCTTCGCCTCGCGCGCGGCCCGGATGTGGGCGCGGAACAGCGCCTCCTGCCGCTCCATGTCGGCGATCCCACGGTCGAGCCCGCACTCACCGACCGCGACCGCGGCAGTTCCCGCACTGCGCAGACCGGCGAGGATCTGCGCGACCACGTCATCGTGCACTTCCCCCGGTGCCAGCTCCGGCACCACCTGCGGATGGATCCCCACTGCGATCCGGATTTCGGGCCGGTTCGGCGCACCCGCCGCCTCCATCAGCCCCGGCCACGTGCTCGGCCGGATCGCCGGCACCAGCACACCGACAACACCCGCCACACGGGCACGCGCAAGAACCGCGTCGCGGTCGGCGTCGAAGGCTTCGACGTCGAGGTGGCAGTGGGTATCGATCATGACGGCGGCGGGCGGGGTAGCATCAGTGTAGTGAAACTCGTGCGGCAGTGGTCGCATTGGTGGCGGACGAGCGAGTCGCTCATCGCCCGCTGGACCCGTGCGGCCCACGCAGCGCTTCTCGGCGAGATGCCGGTGCTCGCCGCCGGCACGGCACTGTTCGCGATCATCGCGATCGTCCCGACGCTCGCCGCCGCCGTCGCGATCTACGGCCTCGTCGCCGACCCACTCCAGATCCACGACGAGCTCGCCACGTTTCGCCAGGTCATGCCCGCCGAGGTCGTGATGTTCATCGGTGATCAGCTCGAGGCACAGGCGCAGCGATCGCACAGCGAGCTCGGTCTGCAGCTCGGCGTCAGCGTCGTGCTCGCGCTGGTTTCGGCGCGCGGCTCGGCGCGCGCGCTGATCGATGCACTCAACCGCGCGTATCGGGTGCGCGAGCTCCGCACGTCGATGCAGCGCATGGCGATGGCGTTTCTCATGGCGCTCGCGACGTTGGTCGGGCTCATGCTGATGTTCGCGCTTCTCGTCATACTGCCGGGCATCGTCGCGGCGATCAACGAGGACTGGGTCGTGTACGCGATGTGGCTCCGCTGGCCGTCGCTGCTCGCGCTCGTGTTCGTATCGTTACTCGCGCTGTATCGCTACGCACCGTCGCCGCGCCCGCTCGGCCCGCGCGAGCAGACGGACAGCGGCGGACCGGTTCACCTGCCGCACCGCCCGGTCCGTCACGTCTGTCTACCGGGGGCCGGCCTCGCGACGGTTCTGCTCGTGCTCGTGTCGTGGGGCTTGTCACTGTGGGTCGACAACATCGCGAGCAAAGAGCTGGTCTATGGCGCCTTCGGCAGCGCCATTGTCACCATCTTGTGGTTCTACCTGTCGACGATGACCCTCATGATCGGCGGGTTCGTGAACGCCGAGCTAGAGCGTCATGCGGGGGCCCCGCAGCCCGATCGCTCGATGTACTGAGGTGCTAGAATTTCAGGGTGAGGGCCCTGGGCATAGCGAGCATGACGCTCGTCGGCTGCTATGCGCCGAACCCGCAGGCAGGTTCGCCGTGCCAGGACAACGGCGTGTGCGCGAGCGGCCTCGTGTGCTCTCCCGCGACCCTGACCTGTGAGGAGACCGCGGTCGAGGTGCCGGATGCCGCGCTTGACGCGAGCTCTGACTCCGGCGACTGGGCCTACCGGGTGCCGATCACGTTCGACGCCGCGGCAGCCGCGACCGATGCGATCGTGTTGATCGTCCTCGACGGGACGTTCCCCTACGCGCACACGGCCGCCGGCGGCGCAGATATCCGGATCGGGGACGAGCTCCAGGGCAACGGCTTCGAGGCCGCGCACTGGCTCGAGGACTGGGACCCGGACGGTGAGAGCCGCGTGTGGGCACGCGTGCCCGCCGTGGTCGCCGGTACGAACACGATCTTCGCGTACTACGGCAACGCGACCGTGCCGACCACCGATTCATTCGACGCGGTGTTTGTCGACACGCTGCGCACGACCGCAGATGGCACGTTCGGCGGTGCGATCACGCGCGATGCAGTGCTCGTCGAGATGGGCCACACCATCACCGTCACGCCCGGCGCGCCGCTCGACATCACGGCGGCCTACGTCCGTGTCTCGGGAATTCTCGACGGAGATGCAGCGGGCCATCCCGGCGCGATGGGACCGGGTGCGGGCGGCCCGTCGACGAACGGCGGCGCTGGCGGTGGCGGGCACGGAGGCGTCGGTGGGCTCGGCGGCGGAGAAGCCGGTGATATCCGGGGCCCGGGCGGCGTCACGTACGGCGAGCCGATGTCCGAGACCGTCGACATGGGATCTGGCGGCGGCACCACTGATCAGGTCCTCGTCGGCGCGATCGGCGGCGGCGCGATCCGGATCGCCGCAACTCGCATCATCGTGCGCGGCACGATTCGCGCGCGCGGCCAGGCAGGAACCGGCGATACGCGCAGCGGTGGCGGCGGTGGTGGTGGTGGCGTGCTGCTGAACGCGTCGTCGATCGAGCATACGGGTGCGATCTCCGTCGCCGGTGGCGCGGGTGGCCCGGGGCCGGCCGCAGGCAACGACGGTGGTGGCGGCGGTGGCGGTGGCCGCATCAAGCTCTTCCATCGCGGCGATCTCGTGAACATGGGGACCGTGAACGCGACGTTCGGCATCGGTGGCAGTGGCGGCGATGATGCGCCGGGACAACCAGGCGTTGTCGGTAGCTCGTTCGTTGGAACCAGCACGCTCGCGAAGCCGCTGCCGGTCGTCGGCGCGGAACAGACGCTGTAGCCGAAACGCAAACAGGAGCTCCGAAGAGCTCCTGATGATGCGAGTGAGAGTGAGTGCGGATTACATGCGCGCGCCGATGAACGTTGCGCGAGCGAGCGGGGCCGGGTTGCCGCCGTAGCCGAGGGTGCCCGTCCACGCGCCGGTCTGGATTGCATCCATCTTGCCGTCCTTGTTCTTGTCGAGACCCTTCGCGACGCCGTTGATGCCGAACTCGAGCGCGTTGTCATCGACCTTGTTGATGAGCGAGTACACGGCCTGGCCACCGGCCTGGAGGCCCGCGGTGCATGCCGACTGGAACGTGCTCGCCGAGCCGATGTTGATCGCCTCGTAGATGTACGCGCCGACGGCCTGGCAGTTGACGACGTTCTTGAGGAGGTCCCCCACCGTCACGGCGGTCGGGTCGATGAGCGGAATCACGACCTCGTCGAGCGCGATGCGCAGGACCTTGCCGTACGACAGGCCGACCTTGTGGTCGCCGATCGTGAGGCGGCCGGTGTTGTCGAGCGCCACCGCGACGTTCATCACGGTGATGTCGGTCATCGCGTAGTCCTTGAACATGTACTGCAGCTCGAGCTGATCGATCTTGAACTCGACGCCCTGCACGACCTTGGTCGCGACACCGGCCGCGTTCACCTCGATGGTCTCGATCGTGCCGAAGTTGCGCGCGACCTGGCCGAACTTGTTGCCGAGGTCGCGGACCGTCACGACGAAGTCGGGCGCCACGTCGAGCAGGCGGTCATTGAGGTAACCGGCGAGGAATGGAATCGAGCCGTTCACGAAGTTCTTGAACGAGCCGTCGGGCAGCTGCTTGACGAGCTGGTCGAGGATCCAGTGGGTCGGGTCATCGGCGCTGTCGGTCGCGTCGATGATGCCGTTGATGACTGCGCCGGCGGTGCCGGGGAGGTTCGTCGCAACGTCGAACGTCGACGTCACCGCGAACTTGCCTTCGGGCGTCAGCGGAACCTGCTCGGTCTCCGAGCCAGAGCCGCTGCCCTCATCGAGGTCGTTGTCGTCGCCAGGTGCATTGGCAGCGCAGCCCGTGGCGGTACCGAAGGCGAGGACGAGTGCGAGTGAGTGGCTGCGAGTCATCATGGTGCAAACGTCGATGTGCAGTGCATGTGCCACGTGTGCGCAAAGACCTCACAGCGATTGATCAACAACTTGCACAACGATCGTCGAGGAGCCGGCAAGTTGTCTGGCCGGGTTCAGAGTCCGAGCTACGGACAGATGACACCGCAAATAGTTCCGGACTCCGGACGCCGAAAAAAAACCAACCCGGGAAGAATTTCCCGGGCTGGCCAGCCATCCTCGACGTTGCAGACTCACCATCTGCGCGGTCGAACTGTTGAGTCAGCCGTTACATGCGGCTGCCGATGAACGTCGCGGCAGAGAGCGCCGAGGGGGTGGCGCCGTAGGAGAGCGTGCCCGTCCACTTGCCGGTCTGGAGCTTGTCGACCTTGCTGTCGTTGTTCGAGTCGACAGCCTTGGCGACACCCGTGAGGCCGAACTCGAGCGCGTTCGCGTCGATACCGTCGAGCTTGGTGTAGACGGTCGTTGCACCGAGCACGAGGCCCGCGTTGCAGGCCGTCGCCCAGGTGCCGGCGCCGCCACCGATGCCGACTGCGTCGACGAGAGCGTCGTTGATGGCCTGGCCCACTGCGTTGCAGTCGACGAGGTCAGCGAGCAGGGTCTGCAGGTTCGTGGCGGTCGGGTTGATGGCGGGGATGATGACCTCGTCGAGGCCGAGGCGGAGGACCTTGCCGAACGACAGGGGCAGCTTGTGCTCCGAGATGTCGAGCTTGCCGTAGAGGTCGAGGGCGACACCGACGTTGGCGGCCGAGACGGCGGCCATCGCGTGGTCAGCGAACTGGATGTCGGTCTCGATGTTGTCGATCTTGAACTTCACGCCGATGGCGGAGACGGTCGACATATACGCCGTACCCGAGCCAGTGACGTCGAGGGTCTCGTTGAGGCCGAAGTTGCGTGCGGCCTGGCCGAAGTCCTGGCCGACCTGCACGATGGTCGTGACGAAGTCGGGCGCGATCTGCAGGATGCGGTCGTTGATGTAACCGGCGACGAACGGGCGTGCGCCGTTGAGGAAGCTCTTGAGCGTGTTGTTGGAGATCTTCGCGATGACCTGCTCGAGGATCCAGTCAGCCGGGTCCGTCGCGCCGTCGGTCATGTTGATGAAGGCGTTGGAGACTTCGCCGACCTTGCCGGGCATGTTCGCGGCGATGTCGAAGGAGCTGGTC
>JBBQFU010000046.1:0-38826 GCA_038322185.1 Haliangiales bacterium | reverse complement strand
TTCTTCGTGGCACCGATGACCGGTCCGCGCTCGACCTCGAGCGACGGTGCCGCGCCCGACCCCATCAGGCTGCGCATCAGCTCGCGCGCGAGCGACTCGGTGCGCTGCGGTGGCGACGCGACGGAGCCCGCCGGCGCCGGTGCGATCCGCACGCGGAAGGTCCCGATCTCGAGCGTCACGCCGTCGTCGATCGCGCCCTCGAGACCCTCGACCGTCCGGTAGCGGCCCGCCTCGATGCGCACGTGCTCGGCTTGCGCGGCCTCGGCTGGCAACCGCACGCGCGCATCGACCGCGCTACCGATCACGAATGCGGCGTCGGCGACATCGATCGCAGGCAGCGCTTCCTGCCCCGCCTCGCTCACCTCGATCCGCAACATCGCGCGTCGAGCTTACTGCGCGCGCTGCTTCGCTGCTTCGGCTTTGTACTGGTAGTAGCGGTCGAGCACGGTCTTGAGATACTGGCGCGTGTACGTGTACGGCGGCACCGTGTAGCCGAACTTCGCGAGCGAGCCGAGGCCCGCGTGATAGGCCGCGATCGTGAGCACGATGTCGCCATCGAGACGGTTCGCGAGGTAACGCAGCAGGCGCGTGCCCGCCATGATGTTCGTGCGCGGATCGAAGATGTCGCCCTGCACGCCCATGTCGATCTCGACCGCAGGGTGCACCTGCATCAGGCCCTTGCAATCCATGCCGGAGACCACGTTGGCGTCGAAGTCGCTCTCGCTGCGAATCACCGCGCGGATGAGCGGCACCGGGATGCGATAGAGCTCGGAGGCCTCAGCGATGAAGGCGTCGTAGCGGTGATAGCGCTCGGGCGAGAAGTCGGTGGCCTTGACCTTGTCGTAGCGCGAGCCGCGCGCGGAGGACGCCTTGCTCCCAGCCGGCGGAGCGGAGTCGAGGACCTTCTTCCACTTGCCGGCACGCGGCTTCATGTTTGTGAAGTGAACGACGCCGTCCTCGTCCGTGAACGAATAGATATCCGCGGACGCGGCAACCGTGACGCCCACGAGGAGCATCACAGCCAGGACCACAGCGCGCCGCATCGCTTAATTCTAGCTCAAAACCCTGTATGGTCCCGTCAGACATGGCCGAGCCACTGGAGACCGACTACCTCGTCATCGGCTCGGGAATCGCGGGTCTGAACTTCGCGCTGCTGGCCGCCGAGCACGGTCGTGTGGTCGTGATCACGAAGAAGCGCCCCGCTGACACCAACACGAACTGGGCCCAGGGCGGCGTCGCTGCCGTTCTGGCAGAGGACGACAGCTACGACCTCCACATCCAGGACACGCTCAACGCCGGCGACGGCTTGTGCGACCGCAGCGTCGTCGAGCTGTGTGTGAACGACGGCCCCGCACAGGTCAAGCGCCTGCTCGATCTCGGCGTGCGGCTCGATCGCGATGCCGCCGGCAAGCTCGACCTCGGCCGCGAAGGTGCGCACACCCGCCACCGCGTCGTGCACTGGGAAGACGTCACCGGCCGCGAGATCCAGCGCGCACTGATCGCTTCGGTGCTCGCACACCCGAACATCACGATCCTCGATGGACACATCGCGGTCGACTTGCTGTCGATGGCGAAGTACGGCGGCGACGCCGCGTGCTTCGGCGCCTATGTGCTCGATACCCGCAGCGGCGAGATCAAGACGATCTGCGCCCGCGCCACGACGCTCGCCACCGGCGGCACCGGCAAGGTCTACATCTACACGTCGAACCCCGACGTCGCGACCGGCGATGGCGTTGCGATGGCGTATCGCATCGGCGCCACCTGCGGCGATCTCGAGTTCGTCCAGTTCCATCCGACGGTGCTCTATCACCCGCAGGCGGGCAGCTTCCTGATCTCCGAGGCGCTGCGCGGCGAGGGCGGCGTGCTCAAGCTCGCGAGCGGCGAGACGTTCATGGAGAACTACCACCCCATGAAGTCACTCGCTTCTCGCGACATCGTCGCGCGCGCGATCGACAACGAGCTCAAGAAGTCCGGCGCCGATTGCGTGTACCTCGACATGACGCACCTCGATGCGGCATTCGTCCGCACCCGGTTCCCGAACATCTACGAGCGCTGCCTCGGGCTCGGCATCGACATCACGAAGCAGCCCATCCCGGTGGTCCCCGCGGCGCACTACATGTGCGGCGGCATCAAGACCGACCACCACGGCGCCACCTCGATCCGCGGGCTCTATGCGATCGGCGAGTGCGCGTTCACCGGTCTGCACGGGGCGAATCGCCTCGCCTCGAACTCGCTGCTCGAGGGCATGGTGTTCTCGAGCCGCGCCGCCGACGCCGTGCGCGAGCTGCCGCGCCTCCGCCCCGCCCAGGTCGCATCGTGGTCGTACGGCGGCGCGACCGATTCGAACGACGCGATCGTCGTGGCGCTCAACTGGGACGAGATCCGCCGCTTCATGTGGTCGTACGTCGGGATCGTCCGCTCCGACAAGCGCCTCGAGCGCGCCCGCCGCCGCATCGAGATCTTGCGGGACGAGATCCGCGAGTACTACCTCGACTTCAAGGTCACGGCCGATCTGGTCGAGCTGCGCAACCTCGCCCTCACTGCACACCTGATCATCGAGAGCGCCCGTCGCCGCAGGGAATCGCGCGGCCTGCACTTCACGCTCGACTATCCCGACAAGCAGGCCGAAGCGCGCCACTCCGAGATCCAGCTGACCGACGGCCCGCGCGGGTAGCCCTCGACATTCACACCACGCAGGGTCAACGGCCGTTCACACGTGCCTGGGATTGGCACGTGGGTGCGCCTACTTGCGGGCGTTGAATGCCAGCCAGGCGGCTGCGTCCATCTGGCATCTGCCTCGCAATACTGCTGGGCATACTCCTCGCTGCCGGATCTTGACGGACGGCCACGCAGCAAGGGGGGCCACGGAAGCATTCTGCTTCCGTGGCTTTGTTTTTTCGGCGGGGCTACATTCACGTCGTGAAGTGGCTCGCCATCGTCCTAGCGCTCGCTGCCTGTCGCGGCGGGCGCGGTCCGTCGACACCGGCGGCCGATGGCGTTCGCGAGTACCTGGCGGCGCTCAAGTCCAACGATCCGCATGATGCGTACGACCTGCTGTCGTCCGACGCGCGCAAGAAGCTGAGCTACGACGAGTTCGCCTTGCAGTGGAAGCAGACCGAGAAGGAGCGCCAGTGGCAAGTCAAGGTCCTCGAGGACAGCCTCCGGGGCAACCCCGATGTCGGCGAGCGCGCGCTCGTGAGCTTCTCGGACGGCAAGCTCGTGCAGCTCGAGCGCGAGGGCAGGACGTGGCGCCTCGAGAGTGAGCTGGTGAGCCGCTCGCGCGCCAAGCGGCCACGCGATGCGATCCGGCTGTTCGCCGATGCGATCGCCGCACGTGACGTGAGCGGTGCGCTCAACGTGCTGACCCAGCGCCGCCGCGACGGCCTCGCCAAGCAGATCGA
Organism: Haliangiales bacterium; assembly: GCA_038322185.1. Lineage (GTDB taxonomy): Bacteria > Myxococcota_A > Polyangia > Haliangiales > Haliangiaceae > JABFXX01. The sequence goes on along the minus strand of JBBQFU010000046.1, from coordinate 35,425 downwards.
AGGCTTCATCACCGGCCTGTCGAAGCACGTGTCCGGTCCGCTCGACGAGTTCAACGACCGCGCCGAGCTGCGCTGGGACGAGAACGGAATCCGCTATCGCATCGTGCTGCGGCGCGAAGACGACGAGTGGCGCATCGATGACATCTACATCCGCCCCGCTCCCAAGGACGAGGAGACGGACAAGGGTGGCGACATCGAGGGCGCGTCGCCCGACGACTTCTAGCGCTACTGCACGGTGATCGCCGCAGCGCCGGGCACCTTGATCCACAAGGTCCCGCCCGTCGACGTGCTGTCCCAGAACCAGCCGTCGGCCGCCGCCAGGAGCGCTGCGTAGTCGGCCCGCTCGGTCAGCTCGGTCGCACCGTTCAACACGCGGACCGGCTTGGCCGGGGTCGCGATCTTCTCGAACAACACGGCGCCCGTGAAGCGCGGCTGCATGCTCGGCTCGAACGTGAGCGCGCGACCATTCTCGCTCTGCGTGAGGATGCTGCCGTCGAACAGATAGAACGTGGTGAGCTCGGGACCGGGCGCGACGCGCACGACGAGCATGCCGGTGTCGTTGCCGAACGAGTCGACACTGGGATCGGTGGTCGGCGCGAGCGTGTCGATCGTCTCGCGCAGCATCGGCACGATGCCACCCCGCGCGATGTAGAGCGGCAGGGTGGCGAGGTCCGCCTGCGCCGTGATCTCGGCGCCACCGATCAGCTCGGCGCCGGTCCACCAGTCGAGCCACTTCCCGAGCGGCAGGAACAGCGTGCGCGACGTCGCGCCCGGCGTGATCACCGGCGCGACATAGAGATGCTCGCCGAACAGCCACTGATCCGCGGGGTGCTGCCCGAGCTGCGGATACGCGAGCCCGAGCGGCCGCGCGATCGGATGACCGGTGATCGCGATGCGCGCCGCATAGCTCCAGGTGTACGGGAACAGCCGCATGTGCAGGCGCGCGTAGCGGCGGTAGATGTCGAGCGACGCGGTCGTGCGGCCGTTCGCGGTGGTGAACTCCCACGGCATGTCGCCCGCCGAGTTACCGACCTGCATCGCGGACCACACCGTGCTCGCCTGCACCCAGCGCAGCCACGCCTCGTTGTTCGGCGGCGAGCGGCGATAGCCGCCGGTGTCCGATGCGTAGAACGGAAAGCCCGAGGCCGACAGCCCGAGGCCAAACGCGAGCGCGGTCGGCAGGCCACCGACCGACTTGCCGCTGCTGCCGGCAATCGGATCGCCGACGTGCGAGAGGTCAGCCGCGAGATCGCCCGGCCAGATGATCGGGCCCTTCACCTGATCACCCCAGCGACCAGTGCGCGTGAGCAGGAACGCACCAGTGCCCGACAGCGTCTCGCGATAGATCTGGTGATAGAGCATCGTGTAGCCGTAGTGCATCGTGCGCTCGTCGCTGCCGTCGGCGAACTTCCACGGCACGCGCGCCCCCGCGATGCCGAGCACCACGTCCTCGCCGTAGTCGAGCTTGAAGCCCTCGACGCTGTATGTCTCGGTGTAGGTCCGGAGGTTCTGCTGCCACCACGCGTACGCGTCGGGGTTGGTGAAGTCGATTGGCTTGCCCCACTGGTTCACCGTGACGCCGACCAGCGGCGGGAAGTAGCCCTGCGCCTCGGCGTAGTCGTGCTGCACCGGCGCCTGATCCATGTCGTTGTCGGCGGCCGCGACATAGGGCGCGTGCCAGATGCCGTAGCGCAGTCCCGCGGCGTGCAGCGCGGCGAGCATCGTCATCGGCGCCGGGAACTTCGCCGGGTCCCAGTCGAACGTGTTGACGCCGGTCGCGTACGGACGATCGAACCAGATGCCGCTCGTCGCGAGGTCGCGCGTCCGGATCTGCACGATGTCGTCGAGCACCTGCGCCTGGTCCTCGTTCTCGTCGCGCCATAGCAGCGGGCCATACGCCCACTCCGCCGGCAGGCCGGGGAATCCCGCGACCTCGTGATACGAGCGCAGCACGTCGAGCGGCTCCTCGGCGGAGAACAGAAACAGCTCGAGGCCGTCCTTGCTCGCGCCACCGGTACCAAACGCGATGTCGACCTGGGTATCGCTCTCACGTGCCACGTCGAACACGCCGGGATAGACGCTCTTGGCAAAGATGCCCCAGCCGCGCGTGCCGATCAGCAGCGGCACCGGCACGTGATTCTCGTTGTTGCTCGACTCGAGGGTCAGGTCCGCCTCGATCTGCATCGGCCGCAGCTTGCCGCGATGCTCGATCCCATCGGGCCACTCGCCGAGGCCGTAGAACGCCTCGGTCGCGTCGACGCCGGCCTGCACGCGCAAGAACGCGACCGGATCGCCGGCGCCGCGGCCTGCGAACACGAGCGCGAAGTTGCCGGGTGCGCTCGGCGTGATCTCGATCGTTCCCGTCCCGCCGTCGAAGTCCGCCGCGAGCAAGAGTCGCTGCGCCGACGAGGCCACGACGCGCAGGCGGTCGACCTCGTGCCACGCGAAGCCATCGGGCGGCGCCGGTGCATTGTCGACGAACAGGTAGAACGGATCGAAGCTCGCGCCGCTATCGAGATCGTCGACGGTTCCAATCTGAAACGCACTCGCCGCAAACCGCAGCATCTCGCGCGGACCGCGCGTCATCACGAGGGTCTGACCGTCGTCGGTGACGTTGATCGCCGCGGGTCCCGACAGCAGCGGCACCGCGGTCGGGCCGATGTTGTCGCCGCAGGCACCGAGCACCAGCAGTGCGGCGAGCGCTCTCACGGTTAACCGCGCTTTCGCCCGAAGAACGGCAGTTTGTGGCGCAGCCCGCGCAGCTTCTCCATCGTGCTGATCGTGGCGCCCGGCGCCTCGAGCTTCGGCACGAGCTCGATCCGCGGGGTGTCGTCCTGCACGATCTGCGCGATCGGCGTGGCAGACGACGGATCGCCCGTGAGCACGCCAAGCCCCATGCCCTGACGCGCCTCCACGACACTCTTCGCGAGCACGGTGTGCAGATCCTTGCGGAGCTGCACCTTCTTGAGCGTGGTACCGATCTGCCGCGCCATCTCACGCGTCGACGGGAAGCGCGCTTCCATCTTCGAGCTGAGCGCGCGCTGGATGATCGCGATGAACGGCTGCGGCACATCGGGACGCAGCGGGCGTAGCGGCGGCACCAAGCAGTCGCGCAGGCGCGTATACGTCTCGTAGTCGGTGGCGCCATCGAACAGCTTGCGACCGACGAGCGCCTCCCACAGCACCGAGCCGCATGCGAACTGATCGCTCGCGGGGTCGGGCTTCTGACCCGACACGATCTCGGGCGCGAGATACGACATCTTGCCCTTCACGATCCCGGGCTCGGTGGTCTCGGTCGGCCGATCCGGCGCGAGTGCGAGCCCGAAGTCGATGACCTTGACGAGGCCGCGGTTGGTCAGCAGCACGTTGTGCGGCGACACGTCGCGATGAACAACCGGCGCCGGCGACCCGTCAGGATTCGTTCGTTCGTGCGCAGCAGCGAGACCACGAAGAATACCGACAGCGATCGCCGCAACCAGCTCCCACCGCGTGTGCTCGCTGCGGCCGGCGTGCCAGCGGATCCAGGTTCCGAGGTCCACACCCTCGATCCACTCGAGGATCATGTAGTAGTTGCCCCGGTCGTGGACGAAGTCGTGCACCTCGGCGACGTTGGGCGAGTGCAGCAGCGAGCCGAGGCGGGCTTCCTCGACGAACATCGCGACGTACGCCGGCTGCGATGCGAGATTCTGGTGCATCTGCTTCACCGCGATGTCTCGGATGAATCCCCAGTCGCCGCGAACACGCCCGTGCCACACATCGGCCATGCCACCGCGACCGGCAACTTCGATGAGCTCGTATCGCCCTCCGACGATCAGCCCCGGTCTCGGCTCTTCAGCCATGCGAGGCGGATATTGGCACAGGCTCGTGAAACATTCCTCGACGCAACCACCGAATGGTAGAATCGAGAACGATGGAACCTAGCCAGGGGTTGGCCCGGTTTAGTGACGTAGTTACGAGGGATGACTTTCACCTCGATCACGCAGCATTGCTGATCGGTGCGTGGGACTTCCCCCAACGGGACCTCGAAGCATATCGCGAGATGCTCGACGGGATCGCCGTACAGGTCCGCCCCGATGTCGCACGCGCAGCGAACGGTATCGCCCGCGCCCGCGCGATCAGCGACTGGCTGTTCGACCGCCTCGGCTACAGCGGCAACACCGACGACTACTACGATCCGAAGAACAGCTTTCTCGCCGATGTGATCGATCGCCGGACCGGGATCCCGATCTCGCTCTCGGTCCTCTATCTGGAGGTGGCTCGCCGCGTCGGCGTGCTCGCGCAGGGCGTGAACTTCCCCGGCCACTTCCTTGTTCGCGTGGCGATCGAGGATGCATGGCTGTTCCTCGATCCCTACTCGCGCGGCGCGGTGCTCACGCCCGCCGATCTCGAGAACTTGCTGCGCAAGACCACCACGCCCACCGCCGTGCTCGAGCCCAGTGTGATCGCGGCGGCCAGCAAGCGCCAGATCGTGGCTCGCATGCTCGTGAACCTCGCGGGTATCTACGGCCGCAATGGCGACCTGCCCCGCTCGCTCGATGTTCTCGAGCGCCTCGCCGTGCTCGAGCCGAGCAATCCGCGCATCGCGCGTGATCTCGCGCAGCTTCGCGAGCGCGTCGACGGACTGAACTAGTTTTTGGGTCTATAGTCGTCTTCGATGTCCAACGGAGACGACGAGACCTTCTCGGCTGGATCCGTCGCCCGGCAGCTCGACTACTGCACGTTCTGCCCCAAGATGTGCCGGCATGCGTGTCCGGTGTCGACCGCGAGCGGCCGCGAGACGTACATCCCGCAGGTGAAGATGGATCGTCTGAACCAGCTGCGCCTCGGTCGCAGCCCGTGGACGACCGAGTCGACCGATCCGCTGTGGGCGTGCACCGGCTGCCGGCACTGCACGATGTATTGCGACCACGGCAACGAGCCCGGCCTCGTACTGTTCTCCGGCCGTGCGGCTGCGGTTGACCGCGGCGCGCCGCACCCCGCACTCACCAACTACAGCGAACGCTTTCGTGCCCGCGAGGAGCGGCTATCCGCGCAGCTCGCGACGGGCTTCAAGGAGCACCTCGCGACCGAGGGCGAGATCGGCCTGTGGCCTGGCTGCGACGCGATCGACAAGGGCACCGCCGATATCGCCGCCGCGATGGCGCTGTTCGAACGTACCGGCCTCGACGTCAAGATCATCGAGGCGCCGCAGGCGTGCGCCGGTTATCCGCTGCTCGCTGCCGGCCATCGCGATCTGTTTCGCTGGCACGCCGGCAAGGTCGCCGCGTCGCTGCGCGGCTTCAAGAAGGTCGCGATCAACTGCTCGGCGTGTCACTACGCGATGAGTGCGCAGTACGCCGCCGAGGGCGTGAACATGCGCGCCGAGATCGTGTCGCTCGCCGATATCCTCGCACCGGCGGCGCAGAACCTCGCGTGTCCCGTCAAGCCGCGGCCGGTCTACTACCACGACCCCTGTTACAACGCGCGCTACAACAACGTCGTCGAGCAGCCGCGGCGCGCGCTCGCGCAGCTTGCCGAGGTGCGCGAGTTCTCGTGGAACAAGACCGACACCGAGTGCTGCGGCGGTGGCGGCCTGTTGCCCAAGACGATGCCGGCAATCGCCGATCAGATGGCAAAGCGCCGGCTCACCGAGGTGCAGGCCAGCGGTGGTGGGCTCGTGGTCACCTCGTGCGCGACCTGCACGTTCATGCTCAAGCGCAACGCGCCGGCGGGGGTCGAGGTCGCAAACCTCGCCACCGCGATGGCGCAGCTGTCGGGGACGCCGTACACCGCGCCGCCGAGCTCGCCGCTCGACGACGAGAGCTAACCGTGGACGTCGCGATCGTCTGGAACGCCAAGGCGGGGAGCGCGTCGAACGTCGACGCCGCGGACCTCCAGCAGCGCGTCGCGGCAGCGATGGGGTGCGAGGTATCGGTTCACGACGGCAATGGCGATCCACTCGAAGCGGCGCGCGAGGCGATCGCGGGTGGTGCGCGCGTGCTGATCGCGGCGGGCGGCGACGGAACGGTGTCCGCGTGCGCCGCGGCGCTGATCGCCTCGGACGTCGTGCTCGGCGTGATCCCGCTCGGTACGTCGAACTCGTTCGCGGCCACGCTCGGGATCCCCGACGAGCTCGACGCTGCGATCGCACTGCTCGCGACCAGCGATCGTCGAGTGATCGATGCCGCCACAGTCGAGCGAGGCGGCGAGAAGCGCACGATGATCCTGCACTGCATGATCGGCCTGCATGCCGACACCATCTCGGACACGTCGCCCGAAGCGAAGCGGCGCTGGGGCGTGCTGGCGTATGTTGCCAGCGCGCTGCGTCGGCTCGCCTCGCTCGACACGTTCGCGGTCGAGATGTCCACGCCGTCCCATGTCCTGCGCTGCCGCGCGAACCAGATCTCAGCGGCCAACCTCGCTCCACTCAAGACCGTGCTCGCCCATGGCGCGTCCCACCTGCTCGCAGATGACGGCCGCGTCGACGTCACGATCATCGCCGCCGAGACGATCGCCGAGGCGATCGCGACGGGCGTGCACCTCTACCGCACGAGCCGCGACCACGAGGCGGCGACGCGCGACAACGTGGGCTCGTTCTCGGCCTCACAGCTGTCCGTGAACACGGAACCGCCACAGCACCTGCTCGTCGACGGCGAGCCGTTCGGCCACACGCCCGTCACGATCATGTCGCTGCCGCAGGCGCTCACCGTGATCGCACCGCCCGCGCCGGTGGCCGAGGGAGATCCGATCGAAGCGTCCCTCGCCGGCCTCCCCGACATCGAAGTCGAGCGCCGCTGAGCTACGCACGCACGTGCGCGACGCAGGCCTTGCCGCGTTGATCGAACACGAGCACGTGCGCGCACGCGGGATGGAACAGGACCGGCAACGAGCCCCCGGGCGCCGGCGGCGGCCCGAACGATTGCGCCGGGATGTGGACCATGCGCGCCATGCCTGCGTGCTCGATGGTCACGCGATAGAACTTCACGCCGATCTGGCCGACGACGTAGTCGCCGACGAGACGCTTCGCGCGGTCCACATGCGACTGCGCCTTCGGATCGAATACCCGCCCCTCGACGATCACACCATCGCGAATCAGCGGTAGCGACTTGGCACGCCGGCGCTTGGCCCAGCGCACGAACGGGATCCACGCGATCACGAACGCAGTGACGCCGAGCGCAATGCCGAGCGCCGTCACCGGCAATGAGCCCTTGGCGCCGCCGGCTGCGCGCCCGAGCGAGACGCCCCCGATCACGCCGATCCCGAACGCGACGAACGTGCCGAAGAACCAGAGTATGCCGTACGCCACGAAGCCCCACCACGGGTCGACGCGACGCGAGTACTTCCTGCAGAGCTCGGCCGCACGCGGAGCCTCGGTGTCTTTGAACGTGGCGAGATCCATGCTCGTGTGTATCGCGGCCACCGCGTCTCGCAGCATAGTTTCGGTCACGTGATGACATGGACGGGGGCCGCGACGCGCAGCGTGCCGGGCCTCAGCACCTTGCAGTACCAGCGCATCTCTCCGGGCGCCCACAGCCGCTTGAACTTGCGGTCGATGAACGACGGACCGATGTTCTTGCACGGGGTCGCCTCGACGGTGAGCTCGATCTCGACGTCGCCGAGCGCGAGGCGAGTGCCGGTCGCGAGCGGCGCCCAGGGCAATCCGCTGATCGTGACGTTCTCGCCGACCGAGCCTGGATAGATCGGATGCCCCTCGGCCTGCAGCTTCTCGATCAGCTCGAGCGAGTACAGGCACAGCGCGCGCGTCGGCCCACCGTGGAACTTCACGTGCTTCTGGCGGTCACCGATGATCCCGACCTCGCCGACCTCGCCCTCGCGGATCGCATGCTTCGGTGCGCCGCCGCTGGAGATCGCGAGATGAAAGATACGCGCGGTCACGACTACGGGCGGGTCTCGGGTTCCGTGGCCGCGTCGGCGATCCACTGCTTCATGGCTGGCAGCGCGTAGACCGCGTCGACGTAGGCGCGGCACGGTACATCGAGCTCGACACCGTAAGTGACGAAGCGCGTGGCGACCGGCGCGAACATCGCATCGACGATCGAGAACGCGCCGAACAGAAACGGACCGCCCGTGTGCGCGAGAGCGTCGCGCCAGATCGCGAGGACACGCTTGGCATCGGCGAGCGCCTCCGGTGTGTGGCCCTGCCCTGCCTTCGTGGCCAGCACGTCCATCGGCATGTCGCGGCGGAGCGGCGCGAAGCCCGAGTGCATCTCGGCGCTGAACGCGCGGGCCTTTGCACGCGCCGCGCGATCGGTGGGCCACAGCTTGGCGTCGGGGTAGATCTCGGCGACGTACTCGCAGATCGCGAGCGAGTCCCAGATCACCAGGCCATCGTGATGCAGGACGGGCACGCGACCGGCCGGCGTCACCTTGACGATGTTCGCCTTGGTGTCGGCCTGATCGAGCAGGATCACCTGCGTGTCGAACGACGCGCCCGCGTGAGCGAGCGCGAGATACGGACGCAGCGACCACGAGGAGTACCGCCGGCTGCCGACGTAGAGCGTGAGCATCGGCGGGACTCTATCAAGCTTCGCAGCGCATTCGCGCTGCTGCGCGCCTCAGCAGAGCCGAGGCTTGCACGCGTCAGGCGGTCCGAGGGACACACCGCGCGCTGCGGTGCGGAAGTGAATGGCTAATCGGCGCGGTCGTCTTGCGGGACCAGGGACGCCATCGGAACGTCGACGGTCTCGACGGCACGGACCTCGAGGTCCCAGGCGATCTGCGGGCCAGCCGCCATGTTCGGATCGCTCTTGCGCTCGGCGCGCATGGAGCGGCGGGCATCCTTGATGCGCGCCTTCTCTTTCAGTTCCTGCTCGCGCTGACGTTTGGCAAACGTGGCTCGTTGTCCTGACATACATGCACCCGTTCGGAAGTGGACCGTTAACTTAGCCGCAAATGATCCACGGCGCCCGTTATTTGGCAGTCTGACTGTACGAACCGCACGCTCATGCGTCAGATCCCTAGCTGCGCTCGCGCCAGCCGCCGCCGAGGGTGCGGTACAGGTCTGCGAGGTTCTGCAGGCGCGCGAGACGCAGCTCGATCAGCTGGTTCTCGGTCTGATACAGGTCCTGCTGCGCCGCGAGCACGGACAGATAGTTCTCCAGGCCGCCGCGGTAGCGCTGCTCGGATAGCTCGTATCGCTTCTGCTCGGCATGCGCACGCGCGTCCTGGGCTTCGAGCTGCTCGTCGAGGTACTGCCGCGCGACGAGCGCATCCGACACCTCGCGAAACGCGACCTGGATCGTCTGCTCGTAGCGCAGGATCTCGATGCGCTTGCGGACCTTCGCGAGCTCGAGGTTCGCCGTGTTCCGGCCACCGGTGAAGATCGGCACGCTGATCGCTGGCTGGAAGCTCCAGTTGAGCCCGCCCGTGAACAGCGTCGCGAGTGTGCTGCTCGCGAGCCCGGCAAACCCGGTCAGCGAGATCGACGGAAAGAACGCCGCGCGTGCCGCGCCGATGTTCGCGTTGGCACCGCGCAGCGTGTGCTCGGCCGCGACGACGTCCGGGCGACGCAGCAAGACCTCCGACGGCACACCAGCCCCGAGCTCGGCGATGATCGCCTGCGACTCGAGCGGCTGCGGGGGCGGCAGGCTCGCGGGCAGTGCTTGACCGAGCAGCAACGCGAGCGCGTTCTCGGCCTGGATCCGCTGGCGCGTGAGCCGCGCAATCTCTGCCTTCGCCGTGGCGACCTGCGCCTCGGCAGTCCGCACGTCGAGCTCCGAACGGCTCCCCGCCTCGAGCTGGCGCTGCGTCATCGCGTAGACCTCGCCGACGGTGGCCAGCGTCCGCACCGCGAGCGCGCGCTGCTCCTCGAAGGCGAGCCAGCGCAGATACTGGCTCACCACCTCGCCGACAAGCGAGAGGTGCGTGGCCCGATGCACGGCCTCGTTGGCGAAGTACTCCTCGAGCGCCGCCGCGTTCCGGCTGCGAACGGCGCCAAACAAGTCGACCTCCCACGAGGCGCTGAGGCCGACCTGGTAGCGGAGCACCGGAATGTTCGCGCTGAGATAGTTCGCGCGCGCGGTGCCGCTGAGCTGCGGGTAGAGCACCGAGCGCTCGATTTTGTACTGCGCGCGCGTGGCCTCGACATTGAGCGCCGCGATGCGCAGGTCGCGATTGTTCTGCAGCGCGATCGCGATCAGCGTCTGCAGGCGCGGATCGCCGAACATCGCGCGCCAGCCGAGGTCCGCAGCGACGAGGGTCCCGCCACCGGGCAGCTGATTGCCGACCGGCGAGGCAGGACGCTCGTACGCCGGCGTAAACGAACAGGCGGCGACACTCGCGGCGAGCGCGAGCGCGATACCCCTGTTACGCATGGGGCCCCTCCGCGATCTCCGCCGCGGGATGATCGTCGGCCGGCTTGCGGCGGCGACGGCTGATCAGCACGAAGAACACGGGCACGAGCAGCACGCCGAGCACGGTGGCTGCGAGCACGCCGCCGATCACCGCGATGCCGATCGCGTTCTGCGCACCGGCACCCGCGCCGCTGGCAATGGCGAGCGGCAACACACCGAGCACGAACGCGAGCGACGTCATCACGATCGGACGCGGCGCAGACGCGAGGCCTCGATCGCCGCCTCGGCAGGCTCCTTACCTTGTGCCACCAGATCCTTGCGAACTCCACGATCAAGATCGCGTTCTTCGCCGCCAGGCCGATCGTCGCGAGCAGACCGACCTGGAAGTAGACGTCGTTCGCTTGCTTGCCGAGCTTGGTCGCGAGCACCGCACCGAGCACGCCGAGAGGCACGACGAGCATGACCGAGATCGGGATCGACCAGCTCTCGTAGAGCGCTGCCAGGCACAGGAACACGACGAGCAGTGATAGCGCGTAGAGCACGGCCGAGTTGCCACCGGCGCGCTGCTCCTCGTACGCGAGTCCCGTCCACTGGTGCCCGATACCGGCGGGCAACTTCGACGCGAGCTCCGCCATCGCGGCCATCGCGTCACCGGAGCTGGCGCCTGCTGCGGGCTCGCCCTGGATCGCGATCGTCGGGAACCCGTTGAACCGCTCGAGCCGGGGCGAGCCGAAGGTCCAGCGTCCGGTCGCGAAGGAGGAGAATGGAACCATCTCGCCGGCGCGGTTGCGCACGTACCAGCGCGCGAGGTCGTCGGGCTTCATGCGGAACGGTGCATCGGCCTGCATGTAGACGCGCTTGGTGCGCCCTCCGTCGATGAAGTCGTTGACGTACGCACCACCCCAGGCGGCCGTGAGCGTCTGGTTGATCTCGGACAGCGACAGTCCGAGCGCGGTCGCCTTCTCCTGATCGACGTCGATCTTGTACTCGGGGCGATCGTCGAGTCCACCCTGCCGGACCTTCTGAAGCGCCGGATGCTTCGACGCCTCGGCGATCAGCTGGTCGCGTGCGGCGAGGAGCGCGTCATGACCGAGCCCGCCGCGGTCCTGGAGCTGGAGCTGGAAGCCGGCCACGTTGCCGAGCTCGCTGATCGCCGGCGGCGCGAATGCGAACACGGTCGCTTCCTTGATCTTCTGGAACTGCCCTGTCACGCGACCGGCGATCGCCTTCGAGCTCAGGCGCGCGGACTTGCGATCGTCCCAGTGCTTGAGCCGGACGAACAGCGTGCCGACGTTCTGACCGCGGCCGCCGAAGCCGAAGCCCGAGACCGCGAGCATGTTCTCGACGCCGTCCTTCTCGGCCATCAAGATGTCCTGCACACGCATCATCACGGCGCGCGTCTGCTCCTGGGTGGCCCCGGTCGGCAGCAGCACCTGCACGTTGATCTGGCCCTGATCCTCGTCGGGGAGGAAGCTCTTGGGGAGCTTGCCGAACGTCAGCGCGAGCACGGCCGCGAGCGCCCCGTACACGAGCAGCGCCGGCAACTTTCGCCGCACGATGACCGTGACCACGCTCGTGTAGCCACGCTGCGTGCTGTCGTATGCGCGGTTGAACAGGCTGAACAGACCACGCCGCTTGCCGTGATGGCCGGTCTTCAAGAGCGTCGCGCACAACGCGGGCGTGAAGACGAGCGCCACGATCACGCTGAGTGCGACCGCGGTGACGATCGTCACCGAGAACTGGCGATAGATCACGCCGACCGAGCCGCCGAAGAACGCCATCGGCAGGAACACCGCGCACAGCACGAGACCGATGCCGACGAGCGCGCCGGTGATCTGGTCCATCGACTTGCGTGTCGCGTCGCGTGCCGACAGCTTCTCCTCGGTCATGATGCGCTCGACGTTCTCCACCACGACGATCGCGTCGTCGACGAGCAGACCGATCGCGAGAACGGTCGCGAACATCGTGAGCGTGTTGATCGTGTAGCCAAACACGCTGAGCACGCCGAACGTGCCGAGGAGCACGACGGGCACCGCGAGCGTCGGGATCAGCGTCGCGCGCCAGCTCTGCAGGAACAGCAACATCACGAGGAACACGAGGCCGATCGCCTCGAGCAGCGTGATCACGACCTCCTCGATCGAGATCTTGACGAACGGTGTGGTGTCGACCGGGTAGACCGCCTTGAGTCCCGGGGGGAACGTCGAGGCGAGCTCGTTGATGCGCTGCTTCACGGCATCAGCCGTCTCGAGCGCGTTCGCACCAGCGGCGAGACGCACGCCCATGCCGGATGCCGGCTTGCCGTTGAACCAGCTCTCGACCTCGAAGCTCTCACCCGTGAGCTCGACCCGCGCGACATCGCGGATCCGGACCTGCGAGCCATCGGGGTTGACGCGAAGCATGATCGCCTCGAACTCCTGCGGCGTTTGCAGTCGCGTCTGTGCGGTGATGGTCGCGTTGAGCTGCTGGCCTTTGACGGCCGGCGCACCACCGAGCTGGCCCGCTGACACCTGCGCGTTCTGCGCCTGCACGGCCTGGCTGACATCGAGCGACGTCAGCTTGAACGAGCTCAGCTTGTCCGGGTCGAGCCAGATGCGCATCGCGTACTGCGTGCCGAACACCTGAATGTCGCCGACGCCGGGGACGCGGCTCAGCGGATCGAACAGCACCGAGCTCACGTAGTCCGAGATGTCGTTGCGAACCATGCTGCCGTCTTCGGAGACGAAGCCCACGATCATGAGGAAGTTGCGATTGCTCTTCGCGACGCGCACACCCTGCCGTTGAACTTCCTGCGGCAACTGCGGCATCGCGAGCGAGAGCTTGTTCTGGACCTGGACCTGCGCGATGTCGGGGTTTGTGCCTGGCTCGAACGTCAGCTCGATCTGCGCCATGCCAGTGGAGTCGCTATTCGACGAGATGTAGCGCAAGCCATCGAGGCCGGTCATGCGTTGCTCGATCACCTGGGTCACCGTCGCCTCGAGGGTGGCCGCGGAGGCGCCCGGGTACGTCGCCGTGACGCTCACGCCCGGTGGGGCGATCGCCGGATATTGCGAGATCGGTAGCCCGATGATCGCGAGCGTGCCGGCGAGCATCGTGATGATCGCCAGCACCCACGCAAAGACGGGCCGATCGATGAAGAACTTCGCCATCGCTCACTGCCCTGCGCGGGGTGGCGGCATCGGCGCGAACGGCGATGCGGATCCTGATCCAGCGGCCGCTGTCGGCATGGGTGCGGGCAAGCGCGCCGCAGCGGATCCCTTGCCGTTGTCTGGCGCAGCTGCGCTGCCCGAGCCTGCGGTCACCGCGACCGCGTTGGCGGCCGAGCCGGCAGCCGCATCCGTCAGCGTATCGGCGCCAGTCGCCGGGACGGCCTTCACCGTCGCGCCCGGCCGCGCCTTCTGGATTCCCTCGATGATGACCTTGTCGCCGACCTCGAGACCGCTCGTCACGACCCACGAATCACCGACAATGCGATCGGTCTCGAGCATGCGGCGCTCGACCTTGCCGTTCGCATCCACGACGAGCGCCGTCGGCCGTGCGTTCTGATCGCGGGCGACCGCACGCTGCGGCACGAGCAGCGCGTTGGGCAGGGTGCCCTCGTCGATGCGAGCGCGCACGAACATGCCGGGCAGGAGCTCACCCTTGGGATTCGGAACGATCGCGCGCAGCGTGATCGATCCGGTGCTCTGATCGACGCTGACGTCGGCGAACTGCAGCGAGCCCGGCTGCTCGTACTCGCGGCCATCCTCGAGGATGACGGAGACCTTCGCCTTGCCGTCGATGGTCTGCACCTCACCTGCTTCGAGCGCCCGGCGCAGCCGCATCATCTCGGTGGCCGACCACGTGAGGTCGACGTAGACCGGGTCGAGCTGCTGGATCGTCGCGAGGAGCGTCGCGCTCGATTGCTGGACGTAGGCGCCCTCGGTCACGTCGCTGCGGCCGACGCGGCCTGCGATCGGTGCGTCGACGGTCGTGAACCCGATGTTGATCTGCGCGGCTTTCACCGCGGCACGCGCGGCGGCCACGTCGGCCGTCGCGGTCTTCATCTTCGCGATCGCGTCCTCGTACTCCTGGCGGCTCACCGCGTTGGTCTCGAGCAGCTTCGCGAAGCGCTCGGCCTGCGATTTCGCGGACTCGACCGTGGCCTCGGCGCGCATGTGCTGCGCACGCGCCGCCTCGAGCGCTGCCTGGTACGGCTCGGGATCGATCTTGAACAGCGGCTGACCCGCTTTGACGTCGCTACCCTCGGTGAACAGCCGCTTCAGCACGATCCCGTTCACGCGTGCCCGCACCTCGGCCACCCGGAACGCGGTCAGCCGGCCGGGCAGCTCGCGGCTCAGCGTGACTGGTTTCGCGACGACCTCGAACACGCCCACTTCCGAGATTGGCGGAGGCCCCGCCTTGCCTGCGGGGCGTCCTTGCCGCATGCGAGAAAGCCGGAGAGGAGCAGAGCGTATTGCCAGTGTGACTTCACGGACTTCCTGAACTTCCTGGTCATGCAATTAGCGCGCGTTCTCGGGTGGGAGAACAGGCCGAGTTAGCAAGGACTGTCCTGTCCAGGCCTACCTTCACAGTACGCAACATCCCCGTCCGGGAGTGAGCAGCGCTCGCCGTGCCGCTGATACGATTCCTCCCGCTCTGAAACCACTGCTCTGGGGGAATATCTAGATGGCAACGAAAGCGTCGGCCGCGAGCGCCGGCAAGAAGCTCAACATTCCTGTCGACTCCGTTTGTCCACTCGCAGGTGCGTCGGTCCATGAGGACTACGACTGCATGCTGAACCAAACGAACATCGGTGCGAACAACAACAAGTTCTACGTGATCCAGCTGCTCGAGAAGGGCGGCAAGTTTTACGCGTGGACTCGCTGGGGTCGCGTCGGTGAAGACGGACAGAATGCTCTGCTTGGCCCGAGTGACTTCGCGAAGGCGCTGAAGGCCTTCCAGGCAAAGTTCAAGGACAAGACGAAGAACGCGTGGGAAGAGCGCGCGAGCTTCAAGGCCGTCGCAGGCCGCTACGCGCTGATCGAAGTCGATCGCTCGGCGGACGCGAGCAAGGCCGACGAGATCGAGGAGAAGCTCAAGGGCATCGACGCCGACGCGGCGAAGATCGCAGCGAAGGGCGCGAAGAAGTACGCGCCGTCCAAGCTCGCCGTCGAGGTCCAGAAGTTCCTCGACCTGATCTTCGACGAGGACATGTTCAAGGGCGCCATGGCGTCGTTCGACATCGACGTGAAGAAGATGCCGCTCGGTGCGCTCTCGAAGAGCCAGGTCGAGAAGGGCATGGAGGTCCTCGAGGAGCTCGAGACCGCGATCGAGAGCAAGAAGGGCAAGAAGATCGAGGAAGTCACCTCGCGCTTCTACACCGTGATCCCGCACGCGTTCGGCCGCAAGGTCCCGCCGGTGATCGACACGCTCGAGCTGCTCGCGAAGAAGTTCGAGATGCTCAACGTCCTCGGTGATATCGAGATCGCCGTTGGACTCACGAAGGCGGACACGTCGAAGGCCGGCAAGCTGGCTCCGCACCCGCACGACGAGAACTACAGCAAGCTGGGCGCCGAGCTCGACTACGTGGATCCGAAGTCCGACGAGTACGCGATGATCGATACGTATATCGAGAACACCGCGCGCGCCGGCCGCAAGCCGAAGCTCATCGGTGCGTTCCGTCTCGATCGTAAGGGCGAAGGCGCGCGCTTCAAGGCGCACGACAAGCTCGACAACCGCAAGCTGCTCTGGCACGGCACCAACGTCGCCGTCGTCGCCGCGATCTGCAAAACCGGTCTGCGCATCATGCCGCACTCGGGCGGTCGCGTCGGTAAGGGCATCTACACCGCATCGGAGAACGGCAAGTCCATCAACTATATGGGCTGGTCGGGAAGCAACGGTGTGATGTTCCTCGCCGAGGTCGCGCTCGGCAAGGAGCACTCGATCACGCGTGACGACAGCTCGCTCAAGGCAGCGCCGAAGGGTTTCGACTCGATCGTCGCTCGCGGCCAGAAGGAGCCCGATCCGAGCAAGGACATCACGTTCAAGTACGACGGCAACGATGTCATCGTGCCGCAGGGCAAGCCGATCGCGATGAAGCAGTACGCGAAGTCGAGCTTCGATCAGACCGAGTACCTCGTGTACTCGGAGAGCCAGATCCGCCTCCGCTACGCCCTGCAGGTGAAGATCTAACATGGCGGGATCGTCCGTTCTCGAGGAGGTCACGCTCAACTGGACTGACCTCACCGGTGCCAAGACCGGCGCGACAGCGCTTGGCTCGAACAAGTTCTATCGCGGGCAGATCATGGGCGACTTCACGGTCGTCTTCACCTATGGCCGCGTCGGACAGGCCGGCCAGGTGCAGAAGGTGAAGGGCAAGGACCTCGCCGACGCCCAGAAGCAGCTCAAGAAGAAGATCGATTCGAAGATCGCGAAGGGCTACACGAAGGTCCTGCTGCGCAGCGACGCCGAGGAAGCGAAGAAGGCCAAGGCCAAGGCGACCGACGACGACACGACGGTTGCTGCGCCGAAGGCCAAAGGCCCGACGAAGAAGAGCGCGTTCCACCCCGAGGTGGAGAAGCTGCTCGAGGTGATCTACCAGTCGACGACGAAGGCCGTCGCGTCTGGTCTGTCGTCGTCGGCCGGCGCGAGCAGCGCGTCGCCGCTTGGCAACCTCTCGGATGCCCAGCTCGACAAGGGCGCCGACATCCTCGAGGAGATCGAGAATCGCATCAAGGCGAAGGCCAAGGCCAAGGAGCTCGTCGAGCTCACGAACGACTACCTGTCGAACATCCCGCGCAACATCGATCACGCACGCAAGGGCAAGAAGCTCGACCTCGATCTGATCGTCATCAATGACAAGGACCGCATCGCCGAGCAGCGCCAGTTCATCGGTCTGCTTCGCGACGCATTCCTGCAGAAGGCCGTGTTCGCGGCCGCTGCCGATGCCGACGATCCGCACGAGGTCTGGTACCAGGGCCTCAAGTGCGACATCGATTCGCTCGACGCGAAGAGCGATGAGTACAAGGAGGTGAAGGCCTACTACGACAAGGGCCAGTCACCGATCAACTCGAACTTCTACGGCAAGCTGAAGGTCGGCCGGATCTGGAAGCTCGAGCAGACGGGTCGCAAGGACGCGTTCGACGCGTACGCGGGCACGGTCGCGAAGAAGCCGGATGCGACGGGTGTGGTCCCGGGCTGGCACGGCACGCGGACCGAGAACCTCATGGGTATCTGCAAGACCGGTCTCGTGATGCCGCAGGATCTGCCCAAGGGTGTGCACGTGACGGGGCGCGCGTTCGGCCTCGGCATCTATCACACGCCGTGCTGGGCCGACTCGGGCGGCAAGACGAAGGACGAGAAGGGCAAGACGTTCACGCGCTACAACGGCGCGCTGAAGTCGACGAACTACACGTCCCTCAAGGGCGCGTTCTACGGCAAGAACAACACGGCCGACCGCGGCTATGTGTTCCTCGAAGAGCTCGCCCTCGGTGTGCCGGAGCTCGCGCTCGAGGCGTGCTTCGACAAGCCGGCGCCGAAGAAGGGCTGCGATTACATCTATGCCCGCGCCCACGGGCACGCGTCACTGAGCACCGACGAGGTCGTGACGTTCCATGCGAACGCGTCGCGCCGCACGCATCTGCTCGAAGTAATGCATAAGTAGGGCATCACCCGCTGGTGACCTCCGCCGCCACCGCGAGGAGCTGTTCGCGCAGCCAGCGGTGGCGAACGTCGTTGTGCATCCGTTCGTGCCACGCCATCGCCATCTGGAATCCAGCGAGTTCCAGCGGCGGTGCCATGCGCGTGAGCCCGAGCGTGTCGGCGAACAGGTTCGCGACGCGCGTCGGTAGCGTCGCGACCAGGTCCGTGGCGGCCACGACATAGGGCACGACGAGGAAGTGCGGCACCGCGACGGCGATGCGCCGCGTGCGGCCGGTCGTCGCGAGCTGGTCGTCGACCAGGCTCCCCGGCGTGCCGCGCGGTGCGACCAGCACGTGGCTGGCGGCGGCGTAGCGCGGCAGCGTCATGCGCGCGCCGGCGAGTGGATGCTGGTCGCGCACCACGCACGTGAACGACTCCTCGAACAGCACCTTCTCGTAGCTACCCGCCGGACGCTGCGCGCGGCGCGGCGGCCCGATCACGAGATCGAGAACACCCGCCGCGACCTCGGCGTCCCCCCAGTCGATGTGCGTGTGCACCCAGAGATCGATGCCGGGCGCGATCCGCGCCAGCCGCGCGACCAGCTTCGGTAGCAGCACGAGCTCGATGTAATCGGCGGCACCGATATGAAACGTGTGCGTGGCGGTCGCTGCGTCGAAGCCGCCCTGCCCGCGCAGCACGTCCGCGAGATCGTCGAGGATCCGATGAACCGCTGGCGCGAGCTCGGTGGCACGCGGCGTCGGCAGCATCGAGCCCCGTGGCCCACGCACGAGGAGCGGATCGCCGAGCAGGTCGCGCAGCCGCGCCAGCGCATGGCTCGCAGCCGACTGCGTGATGCCCAGGCGCGCCGCCGCACGCGTGACATGCCGCTCGGCGAGCAACGCGTCGAGCGCGAGGACCAGGTTGAGGTCCACGGCGCGCAGTTCATCATGAGTCGCGTGCATATTTATTAGCAGTTTAATCAATTTCCCTCATATCCACAGCGGGGGCATGGTGAAGGCACACAAGGAGCTAACGCCATGTACGCAATCGCTGGAGTCTCGGGAAATACTGGTTCGGTCGTCGCTGAAACCCTGCTCGCTCAGGGCAAGCCCGTTCGCGTGATCGTTCGCGATGCCGCCAAGGGTGAGTCGTGGCGCGGCAAGGGTGCGGAGGTCGCAGTGGCCTCGCTCGACGATGCGGCCGCGCTGACCCTCGCGCTGACCGGCGTCCAGGGTGCCTACCTCCTGCTGCCGCCCAATGCGGCGACCACCACGCCGCTGGAGACCCACGCGAAGATCACGCAGGCGCTGGCGACCGCGGTGAAGACTGCGAAGGTTCCGCACGTGGTGCTGCTGTCCTCGGTCGGTGCGCACCAGCCCGATGGCACCGGTCCGATTCGCGCGCTGCACGTTGCCGAGCGCGAGCTCGCGGCTACCGGCGCCGCACTCACCGCGGTGCGCGCGGCTTACTTCCAGGAGAACTTCGGCGGCTCGCTCGGCTCGCTGGCGACTGGCACGGTCTACACGTTCCTGCCAAACGACCTCGCGTTCCCGCAGGTCGCGACGCGCGACATCGGTCGCACTGCCGCGGCTGCGCTCGTCGAGGGCGCACCGCGCGGAACCAAGCAGGTGATCGAGCTCGCCGGTCCACGTGAGTACAGCGGCAACGACGCGCAGGCCGCGCTGACCGCGATCACCGGCAAGCCCGTCACCGTCGTCGCTGCGCCGCTCGATGCTGTGGTGCCGACGTTCACGGGGTTTGGCCTCTCGAAGGAAGTGTCCGAACTCTACCGCGAGATGTACGCAGGTATCATCTCGGGCCGCGTCGCTTACGAGGGTGGCACGGCGCGCAACGTGCGCGGCAGTGTGACGCTCGAGGACACACTGCGCCGCCTGGTCGGCTAGATCGCCGGCAGATCGAGCACGAAGCGCAGGCAGTGCTCGTCGAACCCGCAGCCGTCGTCGCCCATACCGGCCATCTGCATGATGATCTCGTCGCCCTGCCACGGGTAGAGCATCGCCGCACCACCGCGACCTGCGATCGCATCGCGCGGTTCATCATCGTCGGCGACCCAGTCGCCCCACGGCAGTCCCCACACGCCGAGGCTGTTCATGCCGGCGTCGTCGCGCTCGGGATCGAACGCCTTCTCGTAGAGCGCCATGCACGCTGCCTCGGCCTCCTCGAACGTGGTGCCGTTGATGAACGGCGTCACCCCGCCGCCGCGCGCGATCCACTCCCACTCGACCGACGTCGGCAGGCGCCATGGTAGCTGATCGATGATCGGCTCCGTCTGCTCGTCGTCGAACCGGATCGGCGCCAGATCGCTCTTGTCATCGCCAACCACCCAGCCGCTGTCGGTGCCGAGTGCACGTGCACGACCGGCGAGCAGCGGCGCACGCGCCACGAGCAGCGGCTTCACGGTGACCTCGGTCGGTGGAGCCGACGTCGCGATCTCGTCGAGCCATTCGGTCGCCGAGTCCTCGGCGAACTCGATCGTCTGCATCAGCTCGAGCTCGTCGGGCCGCACGCCGGCGACGTAGGTACCGCCCGGCACGGCGACGAACTCGGTCGAGCTCGGTACGTGCAGTAGGCAGGCGAGCTCGCGCGAGCCACGCAGCTTGTCGACCGCGGACCACTCGGGTCCTAGCGCAGCAGCGATGCGTACCGCAGTCTGGAGGCGAGCATCGCGGTCGAGCAGGTCCCAGGCCTCAAACGTCGTGACCATGCGGCGACAGTACCGTGAGAGGCTCGCATCATGGAGACGGTGCTGCGTCAGTTACTCGCGCTCACGCCCCCCAGCGAGGGCACGCTCGAGCACTGGTGGAATTCGACCCGCAGCGTGCGTGAGGGTCATGCGACGACCGCTGATCGCGCGCTGATCGGTGGCGTGCTCGCCGACCGCCTCGGCTTTGCATTCGCGTGCGGCTACCGGGAGGCACTGCGCGCACTGGTCAAGACCGACGACATCGCGGCACTGTGCGTGACCGAGGCCCGCGGCAACTCACCCAAGGACATCGATACAACGTTGACGCCGAACGGCGACGGCTTCGTGCTCACCGGGAGCAAGAAGTGGGCAACCGCTGCGCCCTTGCGAGCGCGCTGCTCGTGTGCGCGAAGATCGGTGTCGACGACCATGGCCGCAACTCGCTGCGCATGGTGCGCGTGTCGACGATCGCGCCGGGTGTCACGCTTGCGCCGAGCAGCGCGCCGTTCATCCAGAGGTTCCGCACGCGCAGGTCACGCTCGACAACGTCGTGGTCGCCGCCGATGCGGTGCTCCCCGGCGATGGCTACAGCGGGTACGTGAAACCGTTTCGCACCGTCGAGGACGCGCACGTGCACGCCGCGTTGCTCGGCTACCTGATCGGCGTCGCACGCCGGCACGACCTACCCCGTGAGCTGATCGAACGACTCGTTGCGACCGCGCTCGCAGCCCGGCACGTCGCGCTCGCGGACGCGACCTCGAATCACGTCCACATCGCGCTCGCCGGCGTGCTCGGCCAGTCCGCGCAGCTGGTTGGCGAGGTCGAGCGCGGCTGGGAAGAGGCCGCCGGGGACGAGTGGACGCGGTGGCAGCGTGACCGACCGCTGCTCCAGGTGGCCAGCGCCGCCCGTGCATCTCGCCGCAAAGCAGCCTGGGCGTAGCGAGACTCAGACCCCGAACTTCGCGAGCTTCTTGTGCAGACCCTCGCGCGTGATGCCGAGGGTCGCTGCGGTCTTCGTCTTGTTGTTACCGTGGTCGCGTAGCGCCTCGGCGATCAGCCAGCGCTCGACCTGATCCATCATCTCCTTGAGCGTGCCCTGCTTGGGCGCGATGCGCGTGACGGTGCCCTCGATCTTGCGCAGCCGCGGCGACAGATCAGTCACCTCGACCCAATGACCGCTCTCGGCCTGGATGATGAGGCGCTGCACCTCGTTCTCGAGCTCGCGAATGTTGCCGGGCCAGTTGTGCGACGCGAGCGCGTCGAGCGCGTCCTGCGTGAAGCCCGGCGACTCGACGCGATACTCCTCGGCGTAGCGCTTGAGGAAGTGCGCTGCGAGCTCCGGGATGTCCTCGCGACGATCGCGCAGCGGCGGCAGCTTGATGGGGAACACCATCAGCCGGTAGTAGAGGTCCTGGCGGAAGCGGCCCTTCTCGACCTCGGCGTTGAGGTCGCGGTTCGTCGCGCAGATGATGCGGACATCGACCTGCTTCTCGGCGGTCGCGCCGACGGGACGAATGGTGCCCTCTTGCAGGACACGCAGCAGCTTGGCCTGCAGCGACACCGGCATCTCGCCCATCTCGTCGAGGAACAGCGTGCCGCCGTCGGCAATCTCGAACAGACCCTTCTTGTCGCTGTCGGCGCTCGTGAACGCCCCGCGCTTGTGACCGAACAGCTCGCTCTCGAGCAGGTTCTCGGGCAGCGCCGCGCAGTTCTGGGCGACGAACATCTTTTCGCGCCGCGACGACTGGAAGTGAATCGCGCTGGCGACCAGCTCCTTGCCGGTTCCGGTCTCGCCCTCGATGCACACGGTGGCGCGCGTATCGATCACCTTCTCGAGCTGCGACAGCACCGACTTCATCGCCTGCGACTCGCCGATGATGTTGTCGAACTTGATCTTCTGCTCTTTGCGCTTGAGATAAACGTTCTCACCGCGTGCCCGCTCCTCGGCGACGCGCAGGCGCTGCACGAGCGTCGCGTTGTCGATCGCGAGCGCGGCTTGCGAGCCGAGCAACAGCGCGACCTCGAGATCGCTCTCGCGGAACATGCCGACCGTCGAGCGGTTATCGGCCTGGATGAGACCAATGATGTCGTCGCCGCGCCACAGCGGCACCGCGAGCATGGACATGATCTGGCCACCCATGATCGACTCGCTCGACGACAGCTCTTCCTGTGCGTTGGCGGTGAGCATCGCGGCGCGATCGGTGAGCAGACGGCGCAGCACGGATCGGCTGGCGCGCACCGGGTCGACCGACGGGCCCGCCGTGTTGCCATCGCGCTGACGCGACACCGCGAGTGCGAAGCGATCCTTGTCGCTCTCGGAGCGCAGCAGGATCGCGACATGCGTCGCGCGCGGCAGGAGCTGGAACGTGGCCGTGACGGTCGCCTCGATCACATCGCTCGGCTCGAGCCGGGCGCCGAGGGGCTGCAGTGCCTTGTAGACGCGGAGCGCCTCGGCGGGCTCGCGGGCGTCGATCTGATCCGCGACCTGCGGCAGATCCATGATCGAGCGCGATGCGACCAGCCGATCGCCGAGGTCCTCCTCGGCCTCCTCGCCGATGCGGACGGCGATGCGAACGGGGTCGGAGCGGTTGCCGAGCAGCAGGATGTCGCCATCGACCAGGGCGACCTCCCAGCGGGCAGTGGCGTCGACCGCGATGCGCTGCCCGTCGCGCTCGACCGCCGAGCCATTCGTGGACCGCAGGTCGCGGAACACGTAATGGTCGCCGACCTGGGAGATCTGGGCATGGTCACCGGATAGGTGAAAATCGGTCAACGAGACGGTACTCGTCGGAGACCGGCCCAGGGACACAGGCGTAGCCGACGTCGGATCGCTGATGCGATACACGCGTTGCGCGGCGCTGCCCTGCAGGATCTCGAGAACGATCACGTGAATAAGACGGTCGCCGGATCTGGCTCCCCTCCGACGGTTTATACTGCATCTTCGCGCATGTCGGGACCTTCGAAAGTCATCGTCCTTGATCCCGATCCCCGGGCAGGGCGCCAGGTCCAGCTCGGATTCGAGCGCGAGGGCATTCCGACGGTCGCCCCGACCCTCCCCACCGACCCCCAGCAGCTGGAGCTGCCGCCCGATGCAGGCCTGGTCATGATCGGGGGCAGCAACGGCAAGGGTCTGGACTGGGTGCGCCGAACCCGCGAATTGCTGACCGCGGCGCAGGCCGATATCCCGATCATCGTGACCGGCCGTGGGGTCCAGCGGGGCGAGCTCGAGGCCGCTGGTGCCGATGAGGTGGTCGTCAGCCCCGTGTTTCTCCGCGACGTGGTGATCCTTGGCCGGATCCTGCGCGGCACCCCGGCCGAGCACCGCAGCCGCATCGTCGGCAGCCTCGCGGAGACGACCGGCGTCTACAACCTGATTCGCGCGTTGTGTGCCCTGGGCCGCAGCGCGGTGCTGACCCTGATCCGCGGCCTGCGCCGCGGCGAGGTCCGGCTCTATCGGGGCGAGGTCACCTCGGCGCAGGTCGGGCTGATCCACGGCCAGGCCGCGCTGCACCAGCTGCTGCTGTGGACCGATGCGCGGTTCGACTTCTGCCACGAGGATGTCGTGCGCCGGCAGCAGATTCCGCTGTCGCCCAACGAGCTGTTCGCCGACGCCGAGCGCTTCCTCGAGGGCGTGCGCGAATCCGCGGGCCCGCTATCGCCGGCCACGGTCCTCGAACCCGACGTGCAGCGCGTCCAGGATCTGGGCAAGCAGATTCCGACCGAGGTCCACGGCGTGCTCCGCATGTTCGACGGGCACCGCGTGCTCGCCGATATCCTCGAGGACTCGCCGTATCGCGTGTTCGAGACGCTGCGGGTCGCGCTCAAGGCTGTCGAGGCGGGCTTGCTCAAGCCGGTCGATTCGCAGCGCCCGAAGGCGACGTGGAAGGCCGTCCTGGCGATCGATGAGTGGCTCGTCGGTAGCGAGACGCGCGAGGCGGTGGTCGAGCGTACGTCATCGATCGATAGCAGCCCGGTGTCGTCTCCGAAGCGCAAGGGCAAGGGCGGGAAGCGGCGCGCCAAGAAGCCCTCGGGGCCGGCGCCCGAGCGGCAGACCGGCATCGACTGGGGCGCGCTCGTGCCGAGGACGATCGGTGGCGAGGTCGGCCAGCTCGCACAAGTGGTCCCGGCGATGGCCGCGCACGGCGAGATGGAGCTCAAGTCGCGCGATGTGCAGCGCGAGAAGCTTGAAGCGATGATGGACACCGGGAAGCGCGATCGGATCTTCCCGACCGACATCGGACTCGAGCCCAAGATCATCGTCGACGGTGGTGACGACCGCGAGAGCGACGAGTGGACCAAGGCGGTTGACGACGCGAAGGTGGCTGCCGTCGCGAGCGATACCGCCGACGAGAGCAAGCGCCGACGCAAAAAGCGCGACGAGGACTCGGCAGCGGTCCCGGGCAAGCGCGGTGCGAAGCGAACGCCCGCGGCGGGACTTGCGACCGCCGCGACGCCCGCGACGGGCATTCCAGCGAACGCGATCACGCCGCCGGCGGGTGTTCCGCTCCAGGCCGAGGCGCCGAAGCGGTCGCGCCGCACGCCGGCCGCCGGTGTTCCCATCACGAAGGAGCCGTCGAAGCGCATGCGCCGCACGCCGGCCGCGGGCGTCAACGCGATCATCGACCCGCCGACCGGCATCGCGATCCCGGCGCTGCCCGCAGTCGATCCGCCGGTGC
Organism: Haliangiales bacterium; assembly: GCA_038322185.1. Classification (GTDB taxonomy): domain Bacteria; phylum Myxococcota_A; class Polyangia; order Haliangiales; family Haliangiaceae; genus JABFXX01. The sequence goes on along the minus strand of JBBQFU010000046.1, from coordinate 10,133 downwards.
AGGCAGAGGCGGATACCGATCAGGACGAGGCGCGCGAGTGGGCCGAGGTCGAGCGCCGCGCGAAGGAGCGCGCCGACGAAGAAGCGAAGGCCGAGGCCGAGGCGAAAGCGAAGACCGAAGCCGACGAGCGCGTAGCTGAACAAGCCAAGGCGAAGGCGGAGGCCGAGGCGAAAGCAAAGGCCGACTCCGACGCCACCGAGGCGAAAGCAAAGACCGACGCCGAGGCTAAATTGAAAGCTGAAGAGCGCGCAGCGGCCGAGGACAAGGCACAGGCCGATGCGGCCGCGAAGCTGGTCCTCGACGTCAACGCGCAGATCGCTGCCGCCGCGGCGACCAATGCGGCGAAGGTCACCGACAAGCCCGCCGAAGCGGTGTCCCCCGCGCCCGATCCGACGGACGGGCCTCAGCACGATACGCCGATCACACTGGCCGCCGCTGCTGCACGCGCGAAGGCCGAGCTCGACGCGAAGGCCGAGGCCCGGCGTATCGACGCGCAGGCCCGCGCGCAGTCGGCGACCGCGGCACTGCGCGCGATCGTCGAGGCCGAGACAAAGGCATCCGCGCAACGCGCCGAGGCGGAAGCGCGCGCACGCCGTGACGCCGAGGCGAAAGCGACCGCCGAGCGCGAAGCTGCCGAACGCGAAGCCGCCGAGGCCACCGCGGCTGCCGAGAAAGCACGCATCCTCGAGGCCGCCGAGCGTACGAAGCTGGAGCGTCGCGCGCGCGAACAGGCCGCCGCCAAGATCGACGACAGCACACGCACCGCATCGGCAGCTGATGACGCCAAGGCCTACGCCGCACGGGTCAAGGCAGCCGCCGAGGCCAAGCGCGCGAGCGGCGAGCACCCTGCCCTGCCGGCGAGCGCGGAGACCGCTCCGCAACCCGCGGCACCCAAGCGGCCGAGCCTCGATGCCGAAGGCCTTGTCAAACAGCTCGTCTCCGAAGCCATCCCGCCGACGGTGGGCCCGCGCCGCACGCCGCCCTCTGGCATCCCCGCGCCGTCGAACCCAGCCACGTCGGGTTCGATCACGGCGCCGATTCCGCGCATCGAGGAAGCCGATGGCGCGGAGACCACGCCGTTCCTGCGGCCCGATGTCGACTCGACGATCGAGCACAGCGGGCCCGCAATCACGGTGTCCGAGGCCGCATCGTCGACGGTTCAGGTCTCGGATCTGCTCACCGTCCAGTCGACCGCTGCAGCCGATACCGCGACCATCACTGCGTCGCCGCGCGTGGTGATCACGGAGTCGCCAGTGATCCAGGCCGGACACGCGACGCCGCTGCTGCTCGTCCATCCACCGATCGCCGAGGCGCCCGCCGCCTCCGCACCGATCGTCATCGTCAACCCTCCGTCAGCCGCGCCGATCGCCACCGAGGACGAACCCTCCGACGGTATCATCCGCTCGACCGCCGGGCCGACCGAGAGCGACCGGCTCGCGCGCCTTCGTCAGGTGCGCCCGCCCAATCCCCCCGAGCACGATGGTCCCGCGATCAAGGAGACCACCGGCGAGATCCGGCAGAGCGCGCCACACGAGACCAAGAACAACGATACCGCCTCCGAGCCGTCGATCCTGATCGCCGATCAGCCGACGACGCTGGTGTCCGACCTCGCGAACGTTCACGCCGCCGTCGCCGCCGTGATCGTCCACAAACCGGTGACACCGACGAGCGATGCCGCCACGTCCTCGAAGGAGCTCGAGGTCGCGGACGTGCGCCGCGATGCGGTCGCGTTCACCGCCGACGAAGAGGCGTTCTTCAAGAGCGCCGAGTCGCACACGCACGCGGTGCCCAAGATCGAGTCGTTCGACGATCTCGACGAAGGCTACGAGCCGCCACCATCGTTCTGGTCGCGCGTGTTCGGCAAGAAACCGAAGACGTAGCTACGGCGCGGTCCAGACGAGCTCGACACTGCCGCGCGAGCCACTCATCCGCAGCCGCACGTTCTTCACGCCTGGACCCAGGATGGTCGCGGTGCGCGGGAAGCGCGCGATGTACGCCGTCGCGAAGTCGCCGAACGCCGGATAATCCGCGCGCACCGTGAACGCCGGGCGCTTGTCCTTCACGATCTCGAGCGGCTCGACCTCGTTTCCCGCCTCATCGATCAGCACGACGCGCCACACGCTGCGCTTGCCGCGATCGAGATCGTTCTCGCGACGGTCCCACGTGGTTACCATCAGCTCGAGCTCCCACGGGCCCTCCATCTCGGCCTTCGCCTGGGCCATGCGCTGCTCGAGCGCTGCACCGGTGAGACCGCGATGGGACGCATCACGCACGGCATAGGCGGCGCGCCACTCGGGAGACTTGAAGGTCGCGGCGAGCTCGAGGGCCTCTTGATACATCGCGCGCAGGTTGCCCGAGCGCGTCCATGCGTCGGTCGTGTCCCAGTAGTCGCCGGACTCAGCCGGCCAGTCGGTGGTGAGACGCACCGGTTTGGACGAGCCACCACACGCCGCGAGGACGAGCAGCATTGAAGTGATGAAGGCGAGGAGACGCATCATTGGTCGGGGAGGAAGTCGCGGCGAGTGAACAGGGTGGTCAGAGGACACAGGGCCGTGACGGCCTCAAGCCCGCCCTCGAGACGATCGACGAGGCCGATGGCGTGAAGCACCTCGAGGCCGGCCAGACGCGAGCGCTCGACGGCGCGCAGGGTCGAGGCGCCGGTGGTGACGACGTCCTCGAGGACAACGACCTTGGCCCCGGCGGTGAGGCCCGCGGACTCGACCCACTGGTTCGTGCCGTGGCCCTTGGGCTCCTTGCGCACGATGAAGGCATCACGCGGCCGGCCCGCGAGAAAGCTGTGCACGCTGGTGGCGGTCGCGAGTGGATCGGCACCGAGCGTGAGGCCACCGACGGCCACGGCATCGGGCGCGATGTCGTCGACCATCATATGAAACAGCTCGCCGATGAGCTGCGCACCTTCTGCGTGCAGGCTCACTCGCTTGCAGTCGATGTAGAAATTCGACTTGAGCCCCGACGACAGCGTGACCTCGCGCTCCTGGAAGGAGCGAATGCGCAGGAGCTCCAGCAGGCGGGCACGCTTCGTCGCAAAGACCGGGCGGTCGAGCAGCCTGGGATTCACCGTCCCACGCTACCACAGGTCATTGACGCTCCAACAATCACCCCCTAGAGTCCCCTCACCGCGTGCACCTCGTCGACGAGCAAGAAGCAATTCCGGTACGCACTACCGATGATTTGCTCGCGTACTTCGCGACGGCCGGCAAACCCCGCAAGCAGTGGCGCGTTGGGTCCGAGCACGAGCTGATCGGCGTCGTCCGCGACACCGGTGAACCCCCGCCGTACGACGGCCCGCACGGCATCGGCAGGCTCCTGGCCGCCTTCGCCGCAAAGAGCGGGGAAGCGGTCGGCGAAGGTGAGCACACCATCGCGATCGTCCGCAACGACGCGCAGATCACGATCGAGCCCGGCGGGCAGTTCGAGCTCGCCGCGCGCCCGGTCGGCAACGACCTCGACCTCGTCAGCGATCTTGACGCATACACGGCCGAGCTAGCCGCGCACTCGCGCGAGCTGGGCCTCGCCTGGCTCTCGATCGGCCTGCGCCCGTTCGGCACGCGCGAGTCGATTCCGTGGATGCCGAAGCTGCGCTACGCCGTGATGCGCGCGTACATGCCGACGGTCGGCACGCGCGGTCTCGACATGATGCAGCGGACCGCCACGGTCCAGGCCAATCTCGACTTCTCCGACGAAGCCGATGCTGCCGCGAAGATGCACTGCATCTACGCCACGACGCCGATGCTCACGGCGCTGTGGGCCGCATCGCCGATCGTCGACGAGAAGATCAGCGGGTATCAATCGTACCGCGCATGGATCTGGCGCGACACCGACAACGCACGCGCCGGCCTGGTGCCGTTCGCGTTCGGCCGCCCCGACATCTTCACGGCGTACACCGAGTGGGCGCTCGACGTGCCGATGTACTTCGTCTACCGCGGCGGCTACGTCCCCGTGCCAGCCGGCGTCACGTTCCGCGACTACATGCGCGACGGCTATCAGGGCAGCCAGGCCACGCTGGCCGACTGGGCGCTCCATCTGTCGACGCTGTTCCCCGAGGGCCGCCTCAAGAAGTTCATCGAGGTGCGCGGCTGCGATTGCGGCTCGCTACCGATGATCCAGGCACTCGCGCCGATGATGCGCGGCCTCCTCTACGACACCACGGCGCGTACCGCTGCGATCGAGCTCACCTCGAAGCTGTCGTTCGCTGACCGCCAGCGCATCGCCGACGAAGTTCCGCAGCGCGGCTTCGCGACTCGCGCCGGCGCGCACACGATCGGCGAGCTGTCGAAGCAGCTGGTAACGATCGCGCAGGACGGTTTGTCGCGCATCGCACCGCAGTCGGTGCCGCTGCTGGCGCCCGTCGAGCAAATCGCCACGAGCGGCCGCACCCAGGCCGATGCGATCATCGAGCTGTGGCAGCGCCACGCCGGCAATCGCACCGCCTTGATCGACGCGCTCGCACATCCCGGCCTCGGCTGAGGCAGTCCGCGGTCACCGCGGCGGCGGTGCAGGCGAGAGCTTGATGAGCTCGGTCATCGCGACCATGTACATCGCGCGGATTCCGTCTGCCAACGACGATGCATCCTCGTCGGCGTAGTGGTCCACGAGCACGGCTGCGATCGGCGTGCGCATATCAAAGAGATCGTGGCCGTCCTGATACAACTGCAGCGCCGCACGCGCGAGGGCCGCGTGCCAGCGCTTGGTCGTGTGCAGGATTCCATCGCCGCTGCGCTCGAGAAAGCCATCGTCCTCGAGACGCACCGACCAGTCGATCAGATCAGACATGCGCCTGACGTGCGCCCGATCCGTTGCCGTGCGGACGCGGTTGCTGCTTGACGAACTTGATCACCTCCATCGTCTCCCGCTTGAACTGCTCGTAGTCGATCTGTTCGGCGTTGATGAAGGTGCTCGCGAGCATGGTGAAGCTGCCCATGTAGCTCGCCTCGGCGATCTCGGCGTCGGTCGCGCCAAACACACGCGCCGCCTCGGTGTGGAACAGCGCGCAGTAGCGGCAGCGTGTCGCGCCCGAGACCGCGATCCCGATCAGCTCCTTGTACTTGTTCGGGATGACGGTCTCCGCGAGATAGAAGTCGCGCATCGTCGTCCACACCGACGGCACCGCGCTGTCTGGAAGCTTTTTGATCCACGAGGGAACGAGGCCGAGCGTCTGGGTGATTTCGTCGAAGATCTTGCTGTTGTTTGAAGTCGCCATTGGGCTCGCCGCCTGTGCAGCCCGCGGGCCATCCGATCGCTGACGGGAGCGAGCTGCGATGTCGCTCGTTCGCCTACGCGCACGCGCACTACGCACGAGTCGGTAGTGCATGGCACTGCACGGCGAGCGCTCGAGCGCGCCGAAGAATCCGTAATGATCCGTATCGTGCTCTGCCTCCGAACAACGCATCACTGGTAGTTGCCGTGTTGCGAGACCGTCTGACAGAACCACGTTCGGAACCGCTGCGCCGTCGCGTCTTGATTGTCGACGACGAACAGGACACAGCGAGCGTGATCGCCGAGATCCTTGCGCGACGTGGGTTTGCCACGCACGCCATGCGCAGTGCAAACGAGTGTCTCGATCACCTGAACCGCACTCCGGCGGACATCGTGATCACCGACCTCATGATGCCCGGCATGTCGGGCATCGAGCTGTGCCAGCACCTCTATCGGTCCAGGCCGGAGATCCTGTCGATCGTGCTCACCGGCCGAAGTTGCCTTGCCAGCGCGATGTCAGCGTTGCGCGCTGGCGCATATGACTACCTACCCAAGCCCGTCGAGGTCTCGGCCCTCGAGGTTGCGCTGATGCGGGCGATGGTACACCTCGAGGTCAAGCGCGAGCTCCTGGCACTCCGCGCAGCCGCCTCGCGCCCTACCGACGAGCTCATCATCGGAGACAGCCGCCCGGTACGCCTGCTGCGCAACGCCGTGCGCAAGCTCGCGAATACCGACGCGACTGTGCTGATCCGTGGAGAGTCGGGCACCGGCAAGGAGCTGGTCGCCCGCGCACTGCACGAGCAATCGGCGCGTGCAGCTGCGCCGTTTGTCGCAATCAACTGCGCCGCGCTGCCGCCTGCGCTCCTCGAGAGCGAGCTGTTCGGGCACGTCAGTGGCGCATTCACCGATGCGGACCGCGCTCATCCCGGCCTGTTCGTACTGGCCGGTGCCGGCACGATCCTGCTCGATGAGATCGGGGACATGCCGATGGAGCTGCAGGTCAAGCTCCTTCGCGTGCTCCAGGCCCGCAAGGTCCGCCCAGTCGGCAGCGACGAGGAGATACCGATCGGGGCGCGCGTGCTCGCCTCGACCAATCGCGACCTCGAGCGCGCCGTCGCCCACAAGCAGTTCCGCGACGACCTCTATTATCGCGTCAACGTCGTCACGGTCGACGTGCCACCTCTCCGCGCGCGTGACTCCGATGTCCTGCTGCTCGCGCAGCACTTCGTGCGCCGCATCGCTGATCGAACGGGGAAGCCGGTAGTCGGATTCACTGCACCGGTGGCCAAGGTCCTCGGCTCGCACGACTGGCCCGGCAACGTGCGGGAGCTGGAGAATTGTATCGAGCGAGCATCTGCACTGTGCCGGCTCGATCAGATCACGGTCGACGATCTTCCCGCAGCGATGTGTCGCCCTCCCGCGTCGTTCGTCCTGCCGAGTGCGGAGATCGGCGATCTGGTGACACTCGCAGAGATGCGCCGCCGGTACGTACGGGCCGTCGTCTCCGAGACCGAAGGCAACAAGGCAGCAGCTGCACGCGTGCTCGGCATCGACCGTCGATCGCTGTATCGCCGACTTGGCGACGACGAATAGCGTGCTGTACAGGGTCGCCGTGCACGCGACCGCATACGATCTCTCACGCACGCGCGCGGGAGCGTGACATCTCCCGACCGATCGCATCGGCGAGTGCAGTCATTTCATCCTCGCTCGCAACATCACGCGATCCAGAAATCATCGCGAGTGCGCCGCCGATGAGGCGTCGCGCCGCGGTCCGCAGCAACGCGCGCCGCTTCACTGCGAGCATCGCTGCGAAGTTCGGCCGCCAGCTGATCGAGCTCGCGAATGTCTCGACTTGCCGATAGGTATCGCGCTGTCGCGAACCAGCGAGGATGAATAACCCGGTCGGCTTATCCGCGAGGTTCACGCGATGCCGTGCAATGAATTCACCGAGGGCACGACGCTCTCGGACCTGGCCCGCTTGGGCACCAAAGATCACAGCTTCGTAATCGGTGAGTGCGGGTTCTGCCGTCGTCATTGCATCTGCGACGTCAACGCGATGCCCGTGTCGCCGCAGTCGCTTACCGAGCGCGCGGGCGATCTCCATCGTGTTTCCATTGGCGCCAGCCACCATGATCAATGCTCGTGTCTGCATCGCCGACAAAGACCACGATCTATACGTCGGAGAAAATACGTAGAAGTACGGATTGGACGATAGAACCACATCTGGGAAACCTCGCAGCGGTGGCATGCGGAATGCTCCGCGCTAGCGCTCCATGGTCGACGTACTCAAATCCCAAATGCTGCTCGTTGATGATCACCCTCTGTTCCGGACCGGTCTCGTCGTCACGCTCGGTCGCGAGCCTGACATCGAGGTCTCGGCACAAGCGAGCTCCGCGAGTGAGGCGGTAGACCTCGCACGCCACGTCCCGTTCGACGTCGCGGTGATCGACGTCCTCATGCCGTGCACGAGCGGTGTCTCGCTTGCGGCCCAGCTCCTCGAGGTCCGCCCCGACTGCAAGATCCTCGCGCTGTCGGTGCTCGACGAGCCCAGCATCATCGCGACGATGCTGCGAGCCGGCGCGACCGGGTACGCGCTCAAGACCCAGGATCCGATCGAGATCGTCGAGGCGATCCGCTGCGTGCTGACGGGAGCACGCTACCTCCCGCCAGTGGTTCCGAACGACGCGGTCATGGCGCTGCTGACGGGAACGGCCGATCGGCCGCTGCAGAAGCTCACCCGCCGGGAACGGGAGATCTTCGAGCTACTCATCCGCGGCGTCAGCAACGACGAGATTGCTACGAAGCTGTTCATCGCACGGCGTACGGTCGAGACTCATCGGCAGCGCATCATCAAGAAGCTGGCGACCCACTCGATCCTCGAGATGATCCGGCTCGCTGCTCGCCAGGGCGCGCTGGCGCACTGATGGTCCGCGTGTTGCTCCGCTCATTGCCAAGAAAGGCCGTGAGCCATGCTGTACTTCACACTGTTCGTCGTACTCCTCGCCACGTTACTCGCGATCGCCGGGTTCCGAGCAAGCGTGCGTCTGTGACCATGCATCGTACGTAGCTACGCGAATGCGTAGAACTTTCAAGTTGCCGCGCGTTCGCCGGGGAGTACACCGCGATCATGGCGACTCACACGACCTCGAGCGAGACCGTCGCCACCTGGATTGAACGTGACCGCGGCCCCATCGAGGTCACCTCCGAGGCAGCGCGGATCCTGTGCGTCGAGGACGAGCACCTCGTTGCGCTCGACATCCAGCACAGCCTGGAACGGATGGGTCACACCGTCGTCGTCGTGTACAAGGGCGAAGAGGCCGTGGCGCAGGTCGCCAAGCGACGATTCGATCTGGTGCTCATGGACATCAAGCTCGGCGGCCGGATCGACGGCATCCAGGCCGCCCAGACGATTCGCGCGACCTACGACGTCCCGATCATCTACCTGACCGCATACGCGGACAACACGACGCTCGAGCGCGCCCGTATGACCGAACCGTACGGCTATGTGCTGAAGCCGTTCCAGGAGCGCGAGCTCAAGGCCGCGATCGGGATGGCGCTGCAACGGCACGGCACCGATCGCCACCGCATCCAGCAGGAGCGACTTCAGCGCTTCCTCGCCGATGCCAGCGCGCGCCTTGCGGACTCGCTCGACTACCAGGCCGTCGCCTCGGGCGCCGCCGAGCTGCTGGTGCCGGCCTACGCGGACTGGTGCACGCTTCACCTCGGCGACGAGCTCGACGGCGACGCCGTTCCGACCTTCAGCCACACCCGTCCCGAGACCGCGAACGAGCACGCGACGAACGGAGACGGCGCGCACATGCTGCAGCGCGTGCTCGATCGCGGTCGCTCCGAGCTCGCCCAGCTGTCCGACGCCGAGGCACTACGCGATGCACTGGGACAGACACACGGCGCGATGCTGACCCAGCTCGGCGCGCGATCCGTGATCTGCGTCCCGGTACGTGCACGCGACCACATGCTCGGCGCGTTCGCGCTCGTCGCAGGCCGCACGCGTCCTCGCTACGGACCGGCGGATCTGCTGTGGGCGGAGGACTTCTGTCACCGGCTCGGCATGGCGCTCGATAACGCCCTGCTCTATCGCAAGGCAGAGCGCGCGATCCTGATGCGCGATGACGTGCTCGCGATCGTGTCCCACGACCTGCGCTCGCCGCTGGGCACGATCTTGATGCAGGCCGAGGTGCTTACCGACCAACCCGATCACGCCAAGGTCGGCGGCCAGATCGCCCGCTCGGCGCAGCGCATGAACCGCCTGATCGGCGACCTGCTCGATGCGTCCGCGCTCAACGCGGGCAAGCTCGCGCTCGACTGCCGCATCCATGCAGTCAATGACCTGCTCAACGAAGCGGTCGAGATGTTCCGCTCGCAGGCCGAGTCGCGCGGCGTCGAGCTGGTCGGCACGGCGCTCGAGCCGAGCGCGTACGTGAAGTGCGACAGCGATCGCATCGTGCAGGTGCTGTCGAACCTGATCGGCAACGCGATCAAGTTCACGCCGCGAGGCGGCAAGGTGATCGCAGCCGTGAGCCGCTGTGACAACGGGATCGAGGTCGAGGTCACGGATACCGGGCGCGGTATCCCGCCCGAGCAGGTACCGCACCTGTTCGACCGGTTCTGGCGTGGCAAGGCACACCGGCACGGTGCCGGACTGGGCCTGTTCATTGCGCGCGGAATCATCGCCTCGCATGGCGCAACGCTCGCACTCGACAGCAAGCCCGGTGTCGGCAGCCGGTTCTCGTTCCGGTTACCCGAGGTCGAGCCTTGAAGATTCGCTGGCGCGCGTCGGCCCTGCTCGCGCTGGCGTACGTGATCACTGGCGAGCTCGGGCGGGAGCTGAACCTCATCGAGGGCACGACGATCTTCATCTGGCCTCCGTCCGCGCTCTCGCTGTCCGCCGTCATCCT
>JBBQFU010000045.1:0-38931 GCA_038322185.1 Haliangiales bacterium | reverse complement strand
ACTCGTCCCGTGCTCCTCGATCTACCTCCGCAGCGCATTCGCGCTGCTGCGCGCCCAGGCAGAGCCTGGGCTTGCGATCGATTGCGCGACCGCAGATCGACACCAAAGACGGTCCGGGACGGCCCGGCTCTCGCAGACCATGCGGTGGTCTGCGTGGCGTGCGGGCATCGCATCACCGACGAGAGCTGCCGCATGGAGATGAGCGGATCGCACGAGCACACGTTCGTCAACCCGGCAGGGTTTGCGTACGTGATCGGGTGCTGGACCGCTGCACCTGGCTGCATCCACCTCGGGAGTACCGAGACTGCATTCTCGTGGTTCCCGGGATGGAGCTGGCAGGTCGCTGCTTGCGCCAGCTGTCGCGCGCATCTGGGTTGGGTCTACCGCAACGCCGGCAAGCAGTTCCACGGCCTGATCGCCGAGCGACTGCGCGCTGTCGAGGAGTAACTACCAGCCGCGACAGCCGCGACGACGGCAGCCGCCGCCACCGTAGACGACAACGTCGCTTCGGCGGTTGTTGAGCGCGAGCGCCATCGTCATGAACAGCATGCCGTTCTGGCCGCCGAACAAGCCGCCGTTCTGGTTCTTGCCCAGATCTTTGAGCGAGCTCTGGATGCCCTGAAGGCTCGCCAGCATGGCGTCGTCGCCGCCGCCGCTGGTTCCTCCGCTGGTGGGAACAGTCTTGCCGCCGGTCACGTTCACGAGGTCATCAATCGAGAGGGTCTGCATGGTGGGATGCTCCTTCAAGTCCTGTTCGTCGTATGACCACATTTCATGCCACGCGTATGTGCGCGAGATCCGCTGCACTCCCCCCCAGGAATCTGTCTACTATCGTCGTCAACATGCGAGTACTTGCCGCCCTCGCCGTCCTGGCCATCGCACCCGCCACCGCCGTCGCCGGCGGTTTCCTGGAGGTGGAAGGCGGCGCGATGATCCCGATCTCCGACGAGCAATGGACCGACTACGTGGAGTCGGGCCCCAAGCTCGGCGTGCGCGTCGGCAGCGTGGGCAACAAGGTCGGCGGTGCGCTGTCGATCGACTGGTCGCCCATCAACGCCGATGACAACGGGTTTGGTAGCGCGGTCGACATCTCGTCGCACCGCTTCCGCATCCTCATGTCGGCGGTCAGTCACCAGCCGGTGGGCGGGAACCTGACCGCGAGCTTTCGGGTCGGGTTCGGCGCCGATATCGCGTACACGAACGTCCAGACCAACATCTTCGGGATCATGAACGAGGAGAGCGACGCCGACGTCGGTCTCGCGCTCGAGGCGGGCTTTGGCCTGTGGTTCAACGTCGGCTCGATGCAGGTCGGCGGCGAGATCGCGCTGCCGATCGGCTTCCACGACGACGGACCGGATAACGACGTCGACCTCGAGGAGTACACGAGCGTCGACCTGGATCTGTTGTTCGGCGTGCGCTTGTTCTCGAACTAAGGACGCAGCAGCGCGGCCTGGCGGCCGGTCGGATGACCGCGCAGCTCCTCGAGCACCTCGCTCGGCAACGGGAACCAGCGCAGCTCCTCGAAGTCCGGCGTGCGTGGCAGCTCCTCGATCGTCAGCGAGCGGAACTCGTCCTTCGACGCGGCGATGATCGCCTTCGCGTCCTCGATGTATTGCGGCAGCGCAGACTCCGGTGCCGTCGCATGCGGCAGGCGGTACTGCATCTTGCCGGTACGGTACGAAATGTCGTCGAGCCGCGTGACCGACAGCGTGCTGTGCGCGCGATGGCGCCATTCGCCGGTGTCGGGATTGAAGCGGTAGTGCGGCAGCAGGCGCCAGCCGTCGTTCGCGATCATGTGAATGGCGTCAACGATGAACTGGTACTGCGTCTCCGACAAAAAGTAGTTGAAGTTTACGCGCACCCAGCCTGGCTTGATGCCCTCGCAGCCGCGCACGATCTCGCGCTCGAACTCCTTGCTGGTCTCGACGTCGATGCCGAGCAGGCGATGACCGTAGGGGCCCGCGCAGCCACAGCCGCCGCGTGACTGGATACCGAACAGATCGTTGAGTAGCGCGACCGTGAAGTTGTGATGCAGGTACGCGCTCCGGTGCCGCACGATGAACGACACGATCGAGAGCCGCCACGCCGCCTTGTTGCCGAGGATGACAACGTTCGGATTCGCCGACCACGACGAGATCGCACGGTTGATGAAGTCGACCTCGCGCTCGCGGATCGCCTCGGCGCCGACCGCTTCCTTGAGCTGGAACACGAGGCCGCAGCGAATCGACTCGATGATCGCCGGCGTGCCGCCTTCCTCGCGTGATACGGGATCGTCGACGTAGCGGTGCTCCTCGGTGTTGACGTACGCGACGGTGCCGCCACCGGGCGTCGCGGGCACCGTGTTGACGAGCAGCTTGCGCTTGACCACGAGCACACCCGGCGTTTGCGGACCGCCGATGAACTTGTGCGGCGAGATGAACACCGCATCCTTGTATGCACCCGCATCATCCTCGCGCATCGCGATCTGGACGTAGGGGCCCGCGGCCGCGTAGTCCCACAGCGACAGCGCGCCGTGCGCGTGCAGCAGCGTCGAGATGGCCTTGGTGTCGCTCGCGATGCCGGTGACGTTCGAGGCGGCCGAGAAGCTGCCGATCTTGAGCGTGCGTGCCGCGTGGCGCACGAGCTCGGCCTCGAGGTGCGCGAGGTCGACGTGACCATCCGCGTCCTCCTGGATCACGACGACATCCGCGATCGACTCGCGCCACGGCAGCTCGTTGGAGTGATGCTCGAACGGGCCGATGAAGATCACCGGGCGCTCGGCCTCCGGGATCCGCGCCCTCAGCGAGTAGCGCGCGTCGAGATCGTTCGGGATGCGCAGGTTGAAGATGTCGATCAGCTTGTTGATCGCGCCGGTCGCACCCGAGCCAGTGAAGATCACGCAGTCCTCGGTCGGGCTGCCACCGACCGAGCGCATCACGATGTCGCGCGCGTCGTGACGGAACTGCGTGGTCTGGCGGCCGGTACCGCTCGTCTCGGTGTGCGTGTTCGCGTAGAGCGGCATCACCTGCTCGCGGATGAACTCCTCGATGAACGAGATCGAGCGGCCCGACGCCGTGTAGTCCGCGTAGGTCACGCGGCGCGGACCGTACGGGCCGTCGAGCGCGGTGTCGTCGCCGATGATCGAGCCGCGAATCGTTTCGATCAGGCGGGCGCTGTCGGGGTGCACTCCGAGGGCATAACACACCCCTCGACGAAGGCGTGCGTAGATGTCGGGCACTCGCGGCTCGGGTCCGACATGGATCTCCGCAAGCGCTTGTAAGATACTGATCGCCGATGCGTCGGCTGACAGTTTTGATCGGAGCCGCGCTCGCGGTCCCTGGTGCCGCGCACGCGCAGCCGAACCCGCCGCCGCAGCCGAAGGCCGCGTGGGCCGAGGGCGTGAGCGAGGACAACAAGGCAAAGGCCAAGGAGCTGCTCGCCGCGGGCAACGCGCAGCTGCTCGACAACAAGTACGTCGAGGCACTCGCCACGTACACCGAGGCGATCGGCTTCTGGGATCACCCCGCGATCCGCTTCAACATGGTGCGCTGCCTGATCCAGCTCGGCCGCAACCTCGAGGCGCACGAGTCGCTCACGAAGGCCCTCGCCTATGGCGCGGCACCGCACGAGCAGACCGTCTACAACGAGGCCCTCGCCTACGAGAAGCTGCTCGCGACGCAGATCGGCGACATCAGCGTGAGCTGCGACCAGGCCGGCGTCACGCTCACGCTCGACGGCCAGCCGTTCGCGACCTGCCCCGCCAAGCAGAGCAAGCGCGTGCTCGCAGGCCCGCATCAGATCGTCGGCACCAAGCAGGGCCTGCTGCCGAAGACCGTCGAGCTCGTCGTGGTCAGCGGCACGCCGCGCGAGGTCGACGTGAAGCTCGACCCGCTCGCATCCGGTGCGCGCATCGAGCATCGCTGGCCACAGTACGTGCCGTGGTCGGTGTTCGGTGGTGGCTTGCTCGTCGCCGGCGCCGGCATCTTGTTCCAGGTCCTCGGCTCGTCGCAGATGGACGACTACGACGAGTGGGTCGACCGCCTGTGCACGGGCAACTGCGAGCCCGGCAACCCCGAGCTCGCGGAGCGTGCGCACCTCAAGGACAGCGCGGAGCTCAAGAGTGCGATCGGCGTGAGCCTGATGGTCACCGGCGGCGCTGCCGTCGCGACCGGCGCGGTGATGCTCTATCTCAATCGCGGCCGCACCGTATATCCGGCCCTCGAGGTCGCGCCCGTCGCCGGCGGTGGTGCCGCCGTGTCGTGGAACGGCCGCTTCTGAGCGTGATGCCCGCACACCACCCGGCAAACCGCATCACTCGCTGATCGCGGCGCGATCGCACGGCATCGCGTTGCTACCGTTGCGGGATGCACGCATCGCCATGGCGGTTGCACTGGAGAATCCTCGCGATGCTCGGCGCCCTCATCGCGATGCTCGTCGCCCTGCTCGTCAGCAGCGCCAAGGACGGCCTCGACGGGCTCGGTCCGGTGATCGCGGCGTTCGCACTCGCTGTCGGTTTCCTGGCGCACCTTGCCGTCACGACACTGGTCGTTCTCTTCGCGAAGCGGAACTGGCACGTCGTAGCCGTTCACGTCGTAGCACCGATGATCTCGGCGGTCGCACTCGTCTCGACCGGCTAGCAGAGATACGATCGCGCAATGTGGCGCGCGTCGCTCCTCATGATGGTCGGCTGCGGACGCATCGCATTCGACGCGAGGGACCTACAGGATGCCGCTGGCGACGGAAGTGGCGGTACGTGCGCGCTCGACCACGACGAGGACAATGACGGCATCGACGACGCTTGCGACGTCTGCCCGCACCGCCCCGACGCACTTCAGGCCGACGCTGATGGCGATCGAGTCGGGGACGCATGCGACCCACGTCCTGGTCTGCCTGATCGGATCGCGTTCTTCGACCCATTCACGCAGCTCGACCCTGCGTGGCGGGTGTTCGGCGCCATGACCAGCTACAACGGCGAGCAGATGGTTGTCGATGCACGGCTCGAGAACCTGTACATGAAGCACGATCTAGTCGTCGGCTCCGATGCGGTCGAGATCGCGGCCACGATCGATTCCGCTGTCGCTGGCGTTCGGCAGATCACCGTCGGCGTCGACGCGGATCCGGCCGGCACCTACTATTGCGAGCTGTACGATTCCGGCGCGACTCAGTTCCAGCTGACCGCTTCGGTCGACGACATGGCCTACGTTGGGCTCGACGCGACGACGAGCGTTCCGCTGACGGCTGGCTCGTTCAGACTCGGGCTGGTGACCGATTCGGTCACTGCCACCTGCAGCACGACGTTCCCGGCAGCGAGGCTGGAAATCACTGGAATGCTGCCGGCGATGGCGCCGACCAATGGCGGCTTCAACGTTCGCGGACTCGCAGTACGAATCGACTACTACGTCCACATCCGCTCGAACTGACTACTCCTTCAGCTCGCGCGCGATCTTCTTCATGTCCTCTTCGAGCTTCTTGCTGCGCGCCTTCTCGAGCTCGAGCAACTTCTGCAGATCCTGCTTCGCCTTCTTCTCGGCCTCGGTGGCAGCGGCAGCAGCCTTCGACGCAGCCTCGGCTTTCCTCACCGAGACCTCGAGCGCGGCGTTCTTCGCGACGAGCTGCTCGCGCGAGAGGCCGAGCTCGGCTTCCTTCGCTTGCTCGGCGGCTTCGGCCGCACGCTGAGCTTCCTCGGCCTCGAGCGCGGCCACCTCGGCACTGCGCTTGGCCACGTCGGCGTTCGCGGCGGAGGCCTCGGCGAGCTCGCGCGCCTTCTGTGCCGAGACGATCTTGTCGTAGGCCGCCGTCACCTGGGCAGCGTTGTCCTCGGCGACACGCTTGTTCTTGATCGCCTCGTCCTTGGCAGCCGTGGCCTCCTGCTCGGCTGCCTTCACGCGCACGAATGCGATGACCGATCCGATAGCGACCGCGGCGAGCACGCTGAACGCGGCGATCAGCGCGACGCGACGGCTGCGCTTGCTGCGGCGAGCGAGCGAGAGCACGTCGTCGACGAACGCTTGCTCGCGCGGTGCGATCGCGCGCGGGCGTGCGGTGTACCAGCGGCGCAGATCCTCGGCCGCATCGCCCCGCCATAGCAGACCCGCCGGCCGGCCCTTCGCGTCCCATTGCTTGGCACCCGCCATGAGATCGAGGAGGTATGCGCCGTCCTCCTGATCCTCGTCGAGCCAGCGCCGCAGCATCGGCCAGCGCTCGATCAAAGACTCGTGAACGAGCTCGACGGTACCGCCACCCTCGCCACGCATCTGCACGACCAGCAAGCGCGCCGCGACGAGCATGTCGATCACGCGCTTGATCTCGACGGTGTCGCTCGACAGCTGCTGCAGCTCCGACAGCTCGACGATCGCGCGCGTGCGCTCCGTCGTGACGAGCTGGCGGAAGACCTTCTGCGTCAGCCGCTGTGCGCTCGCGTTCATGTTGCGAACGACCTCGTCGGCGTGCGTGGCGAGCGCACCGGTGATGCCACCGATCGCCGCATAGCTCTCGGCGGTGAGCAGGCGCCGCGACCGATCGCGCGCATCCCACAGCTTCGAAGCCGCGAACTGAAGCAGCGGCAGCGCGCCCGACGTGCCCTCGAGTGCATCGAGCATCTCGTCGAGCATCGCGCCGGTCTCGAACCGGTAGCCGACGAGCTCCATCGGCCCTTCGAGTGCATCGCGAAGGCCGGCGCGATCGGGCGGTGACAGGAACACCAGCCCACGCGACAGCTCCTCCATGAACACCGGATCTTCGCCGACACGGTCGAGGAAGTCCGAGCGCATCGACACGACCACACGCAGCGGCGCGGCCGTATCGTCGGCGATCGCCGACAGCGCGGCGGTGAACGCACGGCGCTCGCTCGCCTCGGGCACCAGGGTATAGAGCTCCTCGAACTGATCGACGAACAGAAGCAAGTGACTGCGCGTGGACGACGCCCGCGTGCGCAGCAGCGAGCCGAGATAGCCGGGCTCGGTGCGCAGGCGATGAATCAGCATGTCGTGATCGGTGGGCTGCGACGCCGCTCGGCCGATCGCGCGCGTGGTGAACCGCTCGACGATGCTCGCCAGTGCGGCGAGTGGATGACGCCCCGGTCGCAGCGTGACGACATCCCAGCTCTCGCCTGACGTCTTCAGCGCGGGACCGACGCCGGCGCGAATGAACGATGACTTGCCGACGCCCGACGGCCCGACGATGCCGGAGAGCGGCAACTCGCGCACGCGCGTGGCCATCCGCGCGACATCGCGGCTGCGACCGAAGAAGCGATCCGCATCGCCCTCCTGAAACGCGGTGAGACCGGGGAACGGACTCTCGCCTTCTGCGAGTGTGCGGCCTTGCCTGCCCGGCAGCAGACCTTCGAGCCGGTGCACGAGCTCGGTCGCGTTCGCGATGCGCTCGAGCTTGTTCTTGCGCAGGCACTCGTCGACGACGTTGATGAACGCATCGGAGAGATTCGGCAGCATCGAGCGAATCGATGGCATCGGTTCCGCCGAGATCAGGTTTTGCATGATCGCATCTGCGGTGAGCGGCTCGACCGGATGCCTGCCGGTCAGCATCTCGAACATGATCACGCCGAGCGAAAACAGATCCGAACGAGCATCGATGTGATCGACGCCCATCTGCTCGGGCGACATGTACGGCAACGTGCCGACCATCGCGCCCTCGCGCGTGATCGTGAGATCGCGGCTGTCCGCCATCTGCGCGATGCTCGGCCGCATCGAGGGCGTGGACCCGAGCGCCTTCGCGATACCGAAGTCGAGGACCTTGACCTGACCGCCGTGCGTGACGAGCACGTTCTCGGGTTTGAGATCGCGATGCACGATGCCTAGCTCGGCGGCGCGAGCGAGCGCGCGTGCGACCGGCAGGATGAGCTCGACCACGCGAGTTGCCGGCATCGGATCGCCGTTGCCGAACGGCCCCATGAAGTCGCGGAGCGAGCGGCCCTCGAGATACTCGAGGACCATGTACGGCATGCCCTCGTACTCGTCGACCTGGTAGATGATGACGATGTTGTCGTGATTGCACTGGGCCGTCGCGCGGGCCTCGACCAGAAACCGGTCGATGACCTCACGGTCGACGTGACGCAGGAACTTCATCGCGACGCGCCGGCCAAGCTTGAGGTCACGCGCGGCGTAGACCACGCCCATGCCGCCACGGCCGAGCTCGCGAATCAGCTCGTACTGCGCGACTCGCGTACCCGGCGCGAGGTCGCTGCCGGGTAGCGTCGCGGTACTCGCGGTATCGAGGGTGACCTCACCATCGTTCGAGATCAGCGGAACGCCGACCTTGTGCTGCAGGGATTTCGACGCTGGACGTGAACCACTGCGTGGTGATGTAGGCGCAAGAGGGCCAACGCCGAACTGGGTTCCTTTCACCCGATCGTCCACGCGTGAAGCCTAACACGCGCCGTTGCTGTACGATGAAACATGGTCCGAGCTGCGACGCTGGTAGCGTTGCTGAGCGCGACGAGCTGTGTGAGCTCGTCGTCGAATGTCTGTGAGGATGGATCTACCTGTCCGGGCGGATTTGTCTGTGACGTCGATAACTCACGATGCTTGCTCCCCGAGCAGATCGCCGAGTGCGAAGGACTCCCAGCCGATGAGTCCTGCACGTTCGATGGCGCGCCAGGTGCCTGCCGAGATGGCGCGTGCATTCCGTTCTTCTGCGGCGATGGATTCGTCACACCGGGCGAGGAGTGCGACGGCGAGGACCTGAAAGAGAAGACCTGCAAGGAATTCGGCTTCTATCAGACCGCCGGTCTCGCATGCTCGAGCTCGTGCACGTTCGCGCTCGGCAATAATGGCGACGATGGGCTCGAGCGCTCGGGCTGCTTCGTCCACGAGTACTGCGGTGACGACACGGTCAACGGTCCGGAGCTGTGTGACGGCCCCCAGGATCGCACCTGCGTCTCGATCGGCTTCGACGCCGGCACCACGAGCTGCAATCTGCAGTGCGGATTCACGATCGGCGACTGCAGCCGGTTTGGCTGGAACCCAGAGTCACTGAGCGAAGTTTTGGCCCTCGCGATCGCCGCGACGGCGCACGACGACAACTGGGCGTTCGGATCGAACGGTCGTGCGATGCGCTTTCAGGGAGCGTTCTGGTTCTCGGTACCGACCGGCGTCACCAACGAGCTCGTCAACGCATGGGCATTCACCCCGAGCGATGCATGGGCCGTCGGTCAGTCGGACACCGGTTTGGCGTCGGTCCTGATCCACTGGAACGGTACGCAGTGGGCGCCGGTCTCGAACGTTCCAGCCGGTGAGTACCTCGACGTGTGGGGACCCGCAGCGAATGAGGTGTACGTCGCCTCGAGCACTGGCATTCACAGGTTCAACGGTGTGAGCTGGTCGACGCTCGCCGGATTCTCCGGCGCTCCGAAGACGATCCGCGGCACCAGTGGTAGCGACATCTGGGTCGCGACCACCGGCGGTCCGCTCATGCACTACAACGGCAGCGCATGGACCGACCGCACCCCGCCGATTCCGTCGACCGCGACCACCGCGACGATCCAGTTCCTGGACGCGAACAGGCTCGACGACGTCTGGGCGATCGGCTTCCAGTCCGGAAGTGGCAACGAGGGCAATGGCGTGATCGCGCACTACACCGGCACGTGGCAGGTCTGGCGTACCGCGCAGGAGACGTACAACGCGGTCGCTGGCTCGGCACCGAACGACGCCTGGGTCGCCGGCGTCGACGGCATCATGCGCCACTGGGATGGCGTCGCGTGGTCGAGCTCCGCGAACATCGGCTCGAGCCCGACGGGGCTCACCGCGATCTCCGGCCTCATCAGCCTCGGTCCCAACGAGGTGGTCGGCGTGTCGACGCTGCACCTCGCATATCGATATCGCGGCCAGGCGTTCGGCACGTTCAAGCCGCTCGGCACGAACCCGTTCGACGCCCCCGAGAACCTGACCATCTGGTCGAACAGCGCTGCTGACGTGTACGTCGGCAATGTGAAGGGCGAGCTGTGGCACTTCGACGGCATCAACTGGGCGCTCGACTTCACGGTCCCCGGCGGGGCCAAGATCAACGACATCTGGGCCGGGAACGGGCTCAGCATGTGGTTCGTCGCCGACGACGGCAACGCATATCGCTACAACGGCAGCACCTGGATCCCGTTTGCGGTGACCGGTGTCCCGCTCACGCATGTGTGGGTCGACACGACCACCAGCGACAACGTCTGGGTGTTCGGTAACGGCGGCGCCTATCACAAGGAAGACGTCGTCTGGGCTTACACGCCGTTCACGACGGGTCGGGTCGCGAGCGTGTCCGGCAGTGGCCCCGACAACGTGTGGGCCGTGCAGGTCGGGCCCAGCTCGGTCTGGAAGTACAACGGCACCACGTGGGCGCAGTTCGCCACCGGCGCGACCTCGCCGGAGCTCGCCGTTGCCGCCGTCGGCGTCGATGACGTTCACGTCACGGCCGAAGGCGGTCGCTTCGAGCACTTCAACGGGACGGCGTGGACCGAGTCCATGCTGCCGGTCCTCGCCGATCTTCGCTTCGTCGCTTACACCGCCGACGACGACGTGGTCGCGGCGAGCGAGCGCGACCTGGCGCACTTCAACGGTACGTCGTGGTCGACGTTGCGCACGCCGATCGACTTCGTGCCCAACACGGCCAACTACCTGCCGATCGTCGATCTCGTCGTGTCGCCGGGCCGCATCGACATGCTGTTGCAGACGTTCCGCGTCCGGACGCTGATCCGGACGCGCCCGCTGATCTGCCGCAACGACGAGATCTGCGGTGACAGCGTCGATAACGACTGCGACAATTTGCTCGACGCTCTCGACGTGACGGAATGTCCGTGACCTAACAGGTCAGGACGATCTTGCCAAACCCCGCGTTGCTCGCCATCCGCTCGTGCGCACGTGCCGCATCGGCGAGCGGCATCACGCAGTCGACGATCGGCCGCAGCAGCCCACGCGCGAACAGCGGCACGACCTGCGCCTCGAACGCGCGCATCGCGAAAATCTTCTCCTCGAGCGGACGCGCGCGAAGCACGGTGCCGAACACACGCACGCGCTTGCGCAGCACGAGGCCGAGATCGACCTCGGTCTTCGCGCCCGCCATGAGGCCGACGAGCACGAGCCGGCCAAGCGTGCTGATGCAGCGCAGATCTTCGGCGAAGTAAGCGCCACCGACGAGCTCGAGCACCACGTCGACGCCATCGGGCGCGGCCGCGCGGACGCTGTCGGCGAAGCGGGTGTCGGCAGCCGGCACGATGCCGACATCGAGACCCAGCTCGCGTGCGCGATCGAGCTTGTCCTGGGTACGCGCGGTGCCGATCACGCGAGCGCCGAGCACGCGGGCGAGCTGGATCGCTGCGGTGCCGACACCACTGCCGGCCGCATGCACGAGCAGGGTCTCGCCGCTCGTCAGCTTCGCCTGGGTGACGATCGCATCGTGCGCGGTGACGAATGCCTCGGGCACCGCGGCGGCGTCCTCGAAGCTCATGCCGTCGGGAATCTTCGCGAGCGCGCGCTCGTGACTGACCACGGCCTCCGCGTAGCCGCCGCCACCGACGAGGCCGAACACGCGGTCGCCGATCTTCAGCCGCTCGACGCCGGCGCCGAGCGCGGTGACCTCACCGGCGATCTCGAGTCCCGGAATATCGGGCGGCGAGTCCGCGGGCGCCGGATACGCGCCGATGCGCTGCAGCAGGTCGGCGCGGTTGACCGCGGTGCCGCGCACGCGGATGCGAACCTCGCCGCGTGACGGCTCCGGGTCGGGTCGCTCGCCGAGTTGCAGGACGTCCGGACCGCCGGGCTTCGTGATCGAGATCGCTCGCATGACGCGAGGTGTACCACTGCGGTTCAGTTATGAGTCGACGCGCTCATCGCGAGCTCGAGGCGGGTCATCTCGAGGAGACCTGCCCAGTCCCACAGCTCACCGGTGGCCGCGAGCGAGATCGTCGCGCCGACAACGTCGCCGTCGCCGGACAGCGTGAAGTCGACATCGACGGGCGGCAGGTGCTGCTCGCCGAGTGGCGTACGGCCGCCATTGACCGTGATGGCCCACTCGAGATCGAGCTCGAGCTGCAAGCGCACGGTCGCCTCGTTGTCGCTCGACCAGGTGGCTGCACCGGTCACCGGCTCGGCGAGCTTGATCTTGACGTCGGACAGCTGCGCCGGCTTCTTGAACACTTCTTCCGGAAGCTCGATCGGCGCGACGGCCACCTCGAACGCCTCGAGCGAGAGCTTGCCGCTCGCATCGACGCTCGCCTCGAACGCGCCGCTGTCGATCGTCAGCGTGTGATCGCCTTCGATCCAGCCGCCCTGCGTCCAGCGGCGCGCGGTCACCGTGCCGGTGCTCTCGGCGCTACTGATGAACAGCTGGGTCGGTGCATCGGCCAGCCGCTCGCGAACCGAGTCGAAGGATTCGCTGCCGGCGGGGGCGTTCGTGGTGCAGGCGGCGGTGAACAGAGACAAGGCTAGGAGGGTGCGCATTATGACGCGGTGCACAAGCAGACAGTGTGCCACATGTCCTACACTGAGATTTCTTGACGTTACGCGTCATGATGTCCGAATCTATTGTTAAGACAGAGACATCGGAGCATCAGGTGGCAACGTCGCTAGCCAGTGTCGCGGTGCGTCAGAGCTAGATTTTGGTCCGACCAGCGGGTGCTGGCGTTCCAAAGTTGGTCAGATCGGGGAGCGGTCCGTCGGACACCGGCTCCGGGATCGCGCGGCTCGGCGCCTCGATCTCGGCCGGCGCCTCGGTCAGGTTGGCGGCCGCGGGGCCGTTCTGCACGTTGCCGTAGCAGTCGAAGCGCGAGCCGTGCGCCGGACAATCCCAGCTCTTCTCGACCTCGTTCCACCGCACGACCGCATTGAAGTGCGTGCACCGCGCGTTCTTGATCGTGCACTGACCGCGCTCGTCCTTGTAGACCGCGAGCACGTGCACGCCCTTGCGCATCGTCGCGCCGTGTCCCGGCTTGATGTCATCGATCGAGTCGACATCGCCGCCGCGCACCCAATCCGAATACGGCGCGTTGCTCTTCGCCGACTCCTGCGCCAGCGTGCCGAGTGCGTGCAGGCGCGTACGGTTCGGCGCGTAGACGCGCGACCACGGATGCGAGCGGTGCTGGATCAGATGCGGAAGCAACAGACCCGCGATCGCGCCGTGGGTCAATCCGTTGCCGGAGTCGCCCGTCACGACATACGTGTTCGCGTGACGCGGCAGCGCGCCGATGTACGCCATGCCGTCGTGTGGCTCCTGCACCTGTCCCGACCATTGCGCGACCACGGGGCCGAGCTCGGCGAAGTGGCTGCGTGCCCACGCCTCGAGCTTCGGAAACTGTCGCTCGGGGTCGCCCTGTCCGACACGATGATCCTCGCCGCCGACGATGAGCACGTCGTGGCCCGCCGCATCGGTCTGCACACGAATGTAGTGGTACGGCTCCTCGGTATCCCAGTAGAGGCCGTGCGGCACGTAGCCGACGGGGACCTCGAACGCGAGCACGTAGGTTCGATACGCCGCCTCGCGCAGCGGGATGTTGAAGCGGCTGGTGATCGCCATGTTCGTCGCATCGACAACTGCGCGCGCGACGATCTTCCGACCGTTCTCCATCGTGACCTTGCACGGTGAACCGCTGGTCACGTCGGTGACCTTCTGGTTCGTGCAGATGCGGCCGCCGCCCTTCACGATCGCATCGGCGAGGCCACGCAGATACTTCAGCGGATGGAACTCGGCCTGGCCGCCGAAGCGCAGGCAGCGTCCGGTCGCGAATGGGAGCGGCGCACCATCGACGAATTCGGCGGCGAGCCCGACGCGCTGCGCCGCTGCGTGCTCCTTGTCGAGCAACTTGCGCGACGTCCCTTCGGGTGCCCACAGGTAGCCGTCAACGCGACGGAAGTCGCAGTCGATACCGAACATGCGGATGTTCTCCTCGATCGCGTCGATCGCGTTCGCATGCGACTCGTAGCAGAGCTTCGCGCCTCTGCGACCGAAGCGCCGTTCGAGGACGTGGAAGTGGTCGTCGAGGGCGGACGCGAGATGCGCGGACGTGCGCGCCGTCTGGCCGCCGCCGATCGGCCCCATGTCGAGGACGAGGACATCGAGTCCATCCTGCACGAGCGCCAACGCGACGCTGAGCCCCGCGATCCCTGCGCCAATGACGCAGACATCCGGGTGCGCGTCCTCGGGAATCTCTGTATCGAACGACTCAACTCGTTCAGCCATCCACGTCGAACGCGTCGAACCCGAATCATTGGCGATGGTGCGATCACTCATGCTGAACGTCGCAGCAAGCACTGGGCCACTACTAGCACTAGGGGGTCAGACACAAGTTCACAACTTGGGGCAAATGGACCCAAGTTGTGAACTTGTGTCTGACCCTAATCCGCCACGCGAGTCGTGGCACGCGTGATGCTGCTCTTCTGTTCGGAGGTCGTGTCATGAGAGCAAATCGCGTTTCCGCTCACGTCTTCGTCGTAGCGGTATCGCTTGTGGGATGTGCCAATTCCGACGGGGACGTCGCGTACTCGGGCCAGGTCCGCGTCACGTCGCCCGAGCTCGTCGAGATCGACTCGGGCGTCATGGTCGTCGCAGATGCCGACGAGCCGCTGTTCTATTCCGAGGGCAACTACTGGCTCTATCGGGATGGCTACTGGTTGCGGTCGAGCGACTATCGCGGCGGCTTCGTGCGCGTCGATCTCTCGTACGTTCCGCAGGGCGTTCGCGGGATCGACCGCCCGCAGACCTACGTCCAGTACCGCCGGCAAGGTCGCGATCTCTCGGCGCGTGCGACGCAGCAGCCGATGCGTTCGCGCGCTCCGAGCGGCACGTACGACCCGCCGCCGAATCAGGGCGCGCCATCGACGCCGCCCGCCGAGACGTGGCAGCAGCCGCGCACTGAGCCGACGCAGCCGACGCAGACGCCGCCGATCACCGCACCCGGCGATATCCACGGCAACCCTATGCCGCCGCATCAGGTACCACCCGGTAGGCCGCCGGGACCCGGCCGTCCGGGTCCGCAGCCGATCCCGCCGGAGTAGCAGCTCACAGCCGCAGCGAGCGGCACGCCCCGAACAGGCAGCCGACGCCGAAGTCGACCGCGGTTACCGCGAATGCGGTCCCGATCGACGCACCCAGCGTGATCTCCTGGACCTGATACGCGAGGACCGACGTGACCGCGAAGTCGGCGGCGACTGCGCCGAGGAGCAGCGGTAGCGAGACCTCCGAGTCGCGTTTCCAGACCGCGGCGCCACTCACGCAGCCGGTGGCACTTGCGGCGATCGCGACGGTGAGCGCTGCGGCGGCTGCGCGTTGCATCGCGTCATTGTAAGCCCAGCTGGAAGAGCACGCACGTGTCGCGCGTTTTCTCGACGGCAAGACGATGATCGAGACGCAAGGGACATTCGAGCTAGCGCTGTGGTGCAAGCTGCTGCGAGACCGCGGCGCGACCGGCCAGCAGGTCGCGGCCAGCCTGGGCCGTAGCGAAGGTTACGTGAACAATCTGGTCCGCATCCTCGAGCGCGCGTCGGTCGCAATCCTGCTGCGCTGGCGCGCCGAGCAGCAACTGGCAACGCCCCTACCGCCGGTCTGCGCGACCGACTGGCTGATGCAGGTCTGCGTGTTGCCGCATGCCGTGCAGGACGAGGAGCTCGGCCGGCGGATCTCGCGCCTCGCCGCCGCGGTTCCGGCTAAGTCGGCGCAACCAGAGGAGCCCGGGCGATAGCGCCCGGCGATGTGAGCCAAGTCCGGTCTTGCCTGATCGGGTTAGATCCGAAACACTGAATGGGATGTATCGCGACTCGGCGAACGCCCTCGACGAACACGACCGCGCAGTGGGCGCGATCCTGATCGGCGAGGCGTTGATCGATCACTGCGAGCGCGCAGGCGGCGTCATCGCCGACAAGGCGACCGAGCGCAACGAACGCTGGCGCACGCTGATCGGTGTCCAGGACACCTATCCCGAGATCTGGCGCCACCTCGATCGCGCGCGCAGCGTGCTCGCGAACCGTGGCGCGAACACCGCGACCTATGACGACATTCGCCCGCTCGCGCGGCGCGCACCGACGAACGCCGAAGGCACGAGTGTCGACCGCAGCGCGATCGACGGTGCACGGCGCGCGGTCGAGGAGCTCAAGCTCGCGGCGCCCGGTGCCGACTGGGCTGCGATCGAGCGGCGCACGAACGGCCTCACCGAGCTGCCGCTGTCGCGCGCGAAGAACCAGCGCTCCGCGATCATTGCGATCGCCACGCTGTTCATCGCCGTCGTCGCCGCATGGGGCGTCGGCATGATCCCCGACCGCAAGGTTCCGCGCCGCGAGGCGATGCGCCGCGAGCTCGTCGAGGTCTCGTTTCAGCGCAAGGTCCGCATCGAGCAGGTGCGCATCGAGCTGGGTGTCGCGTGTGATGTCGCGCGCGCCCGCGAGCTCACCAAGCTCCTGGTGATGGACGGGCGCAGCCCCGAGGCCCGCGCGTTCGGGCTTGGCTTCCTGCACCGGTGCGGCGACGACACGGTCGTCGACAACTGGACCAACGCACCCGATCCGAAGCGCGCAGCGCGCCAGTAGCTAAGCCCCGACGACGATCACGGGAACGACAGCGCCGCGACGTAGCGACGCCACTTCGCCTCGAACGCCGGCACGTCGTGCTCGCCGAGCGTCGCGAGCGTCTCGCGCAGCGTTTGGTACCCCGACGGATCGTCGGCAGCCGCGGCGCGAAAGTCGCGATACAGGTCGCGCAGCTTGCCGTGCTCCTGCAGGTAGTAGAGCAAGTAGCGTGCAGCCGCGTAGTTCACGCCGCTGTCGTCGCCGTAGAACTCGGTGTCGCCGAGGTGCGTGAGCTTGTCGAACGACGGCACCGTGCCCCGAGCGATCGCCTTCTGCAGACCCTCGAGCCGCCAGTTCGTGAGCCCCACGATGTGGCCGTTGCGCTCGGCGCTCTGCTCGAACAGCGAGCCGAGTCCTTCGTTGAGCCACGCCGGTGCGCCCTCGAAGTCGGCCTCGACATACGGATGGACGATCTCGTGCACCAGGGTTCCGCCGCCGGTCGCGATGTTCATGAACAGCCCGGCGTGCGTACGCGAGTAGAAACCGTACGGCGTTCCCGGGTCATTCCCGGTCAGCGCCGCGACGCCGCGCTCGTAGCTCTCGGCGCCCTGGAACAAAAACACCGGCAGGATCTTCGCAGGGCGCTTCGCGAAGAAGTCGGCCTCGAGCATGTCCGCTGCCCATCGCACGGTGCTGGCGCCGCGCTCGAGCGCTGGCTCACCGCCGTCGGCGACGACGATGAACGGTGCCTCGCGCTGCAGCTCCATGTTGGCGACCCTGGTCTTCGCAAGTCGCGCGCGGATCGCGGTCATCGCGTCCTCGTAGCGCTGGTCGTCGGCGTGCATGGTCTCTGCCGAGGGTACCGATGCAGGCGCCCGCGCGGGTGGTGCGGTCTCCCGCGGGGTCGAGCACGCCGAGACAGACGCCACCACGGTCACGAGCGCACACCGCATGTCTGTAAGACCAGCGAACCCGGGCCAGGTTGCAGCCCCAGGCAACAATGGCGTCAGCCGGCGACTTGCTGCAGAGCCGCTTCGAGGTTGCGCAGCGTGACGGGCTTGGTCAGATGCATGCTGAACCCGGCCTGGCGGCCGCGCTCGACATCGGTCGCGCGGGCAGAGCCGGTGACCGCGATACCTTTGATCGCGTAGCGATCGCGAATCTGCGCCATCAACTCGTAGCCAGTCGCGTCAGGCAATCCGACGTCGCTGACGATCACGTCAAACTGATTCTCACTGGCGAGTGCGAGCGCTGCGGAGGCCGACGTGGCGATCAAGACCGTGTGCCCGTGGTTCTGCAGTAGCTCGGCAAGGAGCTCCGCCGAATCAACATGATCCTCGACGAGCAGAAGGCGTAGGGACCGACCCATGGTCTCGCTGGCAGTCAACCACGCCACCGAGAGCGCGGCAATGCCAAACACGATCGGGAGATCCTCGCACGCCTGTCTCATGCTACTTCGACGCCGCCGACGGCTTTCCAGACCCGTAGGCGAACGCCCGCAGCTTGCGAAACCATGGCAGCTTCGCAGCGAACGTGGGGAACGTCGCGTTGAGGCCACTCGGGTTCGGCACCACGAACAGCCTCGCACCTTCGACGAGCTCGGGCTTCGCGCCCGGTCCCGGCTTCGCCTTCGCGGCCGCGGCGCCGACGAGGAGCGGATACAGCGTGACGCCGACGAGCGCGACAACCTCGGGCTGCATCGCGCGGATCTTCGCGAGCAGCTTGGCGCGCCCGCGCTGCAGCTCGCTGCGCGACAGCTCGGCCGCGGTCTTCGTGGGGCGCGCCGCCATGTTCACGAGCGCGAGCCTGTGCTCCGGCAGCCGGCCATCTTCGTCGGGGCGCAGCTCGATCGGTGTCAGGCGTGCGGCCGCGAGCAGCTTCCAGAACGTATTGCCGGGCCCGGCGAAGTGATGGCCGACCGCGCCGGAGGTCGCGCCGGGGTTGATCCCGACGAACAGGATCGCCGGGTGATCGCAGACCACATCACGCGGTCTTGGCATCGTAGGCACCCGCACGCCACGCGATCGCGACGTTGAGCGTGAACACCAGGTTGCTCGCACTCATCGCCCACATCCGGTACTCGGGCCACGCCGTCGAGAACAAGAACGCAAGGGCGTAGCCGAGCGCGCACGGGATCAGCGCGTTGTCGACGGTCATCGCGCAGGCTCCTGCAACGCAGAACCACACGAACATGAGCAGCACCTGCACCTCGGTCACGGTCTGCCCGAGTCTCCAGCCCCCGAGTACCAGGATTGTCTGCGCGACGAACATCAGCATCACGCCGCCGATCAGGCGCCGGTTCACGAGCGTGGTCACGAGTTGCTCTCGCTTCACATATGTCCACACCATCGTGAACACCGCGAAGCCGAATGACCAGGCTGCCTGAAACCAGTGGTTCGTCTTGATGCTGAGTGCGGGCACGCTCGCACTCAGCGCGGGCGCGATCGTGAAGATGATGCCGAGCACCGTCGCGAACGTGCCGCGTGCAGCCCGGCCGACCGCGAGATCGTGCGCGTAGCCGAGTCGCTCGAGCTGCTGCTTGCGCTTGTCCTGCTGGGTCGCCGCCTCGCGTGCACGCTCCAGGAGCGCTGGCGGATCGTCGAGCTCGGACAGCAGTGTGACCGCGGACTGCGCGTCGCCGGTGGCGAGCTCGTACTCGGCGACGGCCACAGTGGCGCGCCGGAGCCCCGTGCGGGCGGCGGCATTCTCCTTCCACGCGGCGAGCGCCTCGTGAAAGCCGAAGCGGCACGCGCCGAACAGGCGATACACCTGTTCGCGATGGCTCTGCCGATCGGTCGGTGGACTGGCGAGGATCGCCGCGAGGTCGTCGAGCCGGGCCTTGGCGCGCTGGACGAGGCGGTCGGAGCCGGCGTGCTCGAGATAGCTCTGCAGCGCGAGCCGTAGCTCCTCGGCAGATTCGAAGCGCTCGGTCGCCGCATGCGACATCGCGCGCGTGCAGATCGCGGCAAGCTCGCCGGGCACCTCATCGGGCAGTTGCGGCTTCGAGGTCAGCACGCTCGTCATCACCTCGAGCGCGGTCTTGCCTTGATGCGGCGGTGTGCCGGCGATGATCTCGAACAGCACTGCGCCCGCGAGGTAGACATCAGTGCGCTCCGACAGCGGAACATCACCGTCGGGCGCGAGCATCTCGGGCGCCATGTAGCATGGCGTACCGGCGATCTGCTTGGCCTCCGAGGCGAGCGGAAGACGACCCGACCCGTCGTCGCGCATGCTCACCGCAACGCCCCAGTCGAGCAGGTAGACCTCGCCGAAATCACCGACCATGACGTTCGATGGCTTGAGATCGCGATGCAGGATCCCGCGGCTGTGCGCGAACCGGATCGCGTTGAGCACCTGCATCAAGATCGACAGGTTCCACGCGAGCAGGTCGGTCACGCCATAGCGCCGCTTGACCTCGGCAGCGTCGAGGATCAGCTTGCTCCACTCCACGCCCTCGATGCGCTTGAGCACGATGGCGGGCATGCCCTCGTCGTCGAGGCCGAGGTGGTGAACCGGCACGACATTCGGGTGCTCGAGCGAGCCGGTCACCCACGCCTCGCGCAACAGATCCTGGGCGGCCTCCGGGGAGCGCTTGTCGGGCTTGAGCGTCTTGACCGCGACCATCCGGCCGAGCGAGAGCTGCTCGGCGACGCGCACCACCCCCATCCCGCCCTGCCCGATCACCGCGCCGGTCTTGAGCTGGACACTGGCGAGCAGCGACGCGCCGGCCATCTGCTCGAGCAGCCCGAGGGCCTGCTGGATGCCGAGACCGCGCGGCACGATGGTCGTGCCCGGCGCGGTGTCACGAAGATCGGTCTGCGTCGCAAGCAGAGCGGCTAGGTCCCGATCCATCCGCGCCGACTATAGACCGCCGTTAGTGGAGATCGGTCAGCTCGACGCGTCCATCGTGCGAGCGGGTCTTGCCGTCCTCGAGCAGTGCCTTCATCCGTGCGAGGTCGTCATCCATGCGGGCCTTGGGATCCCAGCCGAGGATGTGAGCGATCGCGTGGCCCATCACGCCCAGCGGCGGACGGTACGTCACGACCACGTGGACGCGCGTCGCGCCGTTGACCTCTTCGAATCGGACGCGTCCCTCGT
Source organism: Haliangiales bacterium (assembly GCA_038322185.1). Lineage (GTDB taxonomy): Bacteria > Myxococcota_A > Polyangia > Haliangiales > Haliangiaceae > JABFXX01. The sequence continues at coordinate 18,367 of JBBQFU010000045.1, read as the reverse complement.
GCTCCACCTTCTGCTTGGGCAGCGTCCTCCACGCGATCACGCGGTCGGGCTCGAATGCCGTGGTCTCGGCCTCGAACTCGAGGTGCGAGCCGGCCGGGCCATCAACGATCCAGCGCGTCTTGCGACCGCCGATCTCGATGTCGACCTCGCGCACGTGGGACATGAACAGCGGGAAGTTATCGAGCCGGCTCCACAGATCGAACACGATGTGGATCGGGGCGTTCACCGTGATCGTCTTGTTCACCGTGACCGTGCGCTTGCCGGCGTCGCCGAAGCCGAGCAGTGCTGGCATCGGGATGTTCATCGTGCCGCGCAGCGCGAGCGCGAGGCCACCCGCACTGAACAGCGTGCCGACGAGCCCGCGCCGCAGCAGCGCGCCGTACGCGAGAAGCAGTGCGCCCGCGCCGGTCGCGCCGACCTGGGCGGTTGGAGACCACGATTCGCGCGCTGCCGACTTCACCGCCTGCCGCGGCTGGCCCTGCAGCTGCGGGATGCGCCCCGCGGTCAGGTGCTTCTCGAGCCGATCGACGACGACCCGCACGCCGGGAGTTGCGCGCGTGACCGCGACGGCTTTGGACGCCTCGTGCGCGAAGATCGCGCCGCGCAGGATCGCCCGGCCGTCGAGCACGACGACGTCGACCGCGCGTGGATGCGATACGACGCGGCCGAGACGAGAGCGCACACGATCGACAACGACCTGGTCGGGTACATCCGACGCGGGCCGATGCTTCACGCGTTCGGTCAGACCGTGGAGGCGCTGGCGCGCATCACGGGCGGCCTTGTCGAGTAGCTCGCGCTCGTGGCGCTCGGCATTGTGGACGGCCTCCATGAGTCGAGCGCGTCGTCTGCGACCACGTACGGGGTCGAGCAGATACATCAGCCCTGCGCCGAGCAGTAGCCCGCCGGGAAAACTCGCTAGCTTGGACATGTGCGCCTCCAAACCGCAAGTGTCGCAACATCCGCGCCATGGGAAAAACTAGCAGTCAGTGCCGCGCGAGTACGCGAAGCCGACGTTGCTCTTCATCAAGAACTCGATCAAGTAGAAGCCCCACGGCGCCACCTCGTACGGCGTGCATCGGCGACCATCGACGAACGTCGAACAGCCGCTCGCGCCGTTGAAGCCACACTCGACTTTCTTCGGGAGCATGAACGCGACAACAAAGCCGATGAGGAGCGCGTTCCGCTTCCCGTTCGACGTCATGCTCGGATGGTTCACGGCCCTAGCTTAAAACCGAGCTAGTTCGTCGTCCAATGGCGATCAGTGCCCATCGACATCCAGGCCGCTTCGCAGTCGCGGACCACGGCGGACACCTCGATCGGGCACAGGAGCGAATTGTCTTTGCGAAGCGTGAAGCGCTTCTCGACGATGCTCGCACCGCGCGAGATCGCGGCGACCGAAATCGCTGCGCCCGCGGACCGATCGGCGATGCCGAGCACCGAGCCGTGGCAGCGAAGCTCCTCGAGACCTTCAAGATCGACGTCGATCACCGACTGCACGAGTGCGATGCCGCCATTGCCGTTTGCGTGGATGGTCGCGACAACCTCTGCGAGCTCGACCGACGAGGACGTGCCGACCTGCATCACGACGGGCTTGCCCGTGCGTGCGGCGGCAGCGATCAGCTCGAGATCTGACCAGTCGAACGCGAGGTAGAACCCCTGCGAGCCGAGCCAGTCGAGCCGCTGCAACATGTCCTCGTCGAGCGCCGTGGTGAGCAACATGATGTTGCTCGTCTCGGCACGCTGGATCAGCTTCGCACCCCACTGCAGGGGCATGCCCGACAGCTTGATCGCATCGACATTGCTCTTGGTCGCCACATCGACGGCCGCGAGGGCACGCTCGAGAGTTCCTAGCTCTCGGCAATCCAGCGCAGCAATGATGAACGGTGGATGAGCCACCCCGACCGGCCTACCAAAATCCATTGGTCTCATACTCCCCCGAGTAGGTCGGCCAACCATGACCGACATTGAGACGCTGTCGCTCCCAAAACGACATCGCGCACGCTTCACAAGAAGCTCGCACGACGGCGTCGGAGAGCGTGGTGCTCGACGGGTACGGGCGGGGCGTTTGACAGCTGCGGGCTACTCGCAGCTCGGAGATGAGGCCGGCCTACCAGGTAGGCGGAACACCTCCCTGCTAGCCTGACGCAACGGATGCGCATCGACTTCCACTACACGTTGACCTGCGTCGACGCGGTGCGGACCTTCACGGCCACGAACATCCCAGACCTCGCGCCCCGCTACAACATCGCGCCCGGCCAGGCCGCGCCGGTGGTCCTCGTTCGCGACAGCGGTCGGGTCTGCGAGCAGCTGCGCTGGGGATTGTTACCGCGCTGGCGCGGCCATGGTGGCAAGCGGGGCGCGCTCGTTCACGCCGCGCCGCTCGAGGCGGTTGCCGCGACACCGCTGCTTCGCGATTCGCTGAAGAAGCAGCGCTGCCTCGTGATCGCGGATGGCTGCTTTGCGTGGCGCGAGCTCAAGCAGCCGATCTGGTTTCATCCGGAGCCATGTCACCCGGTCGCGTTCGCCGGCGTGTGGAACGTCAATGACGATGACGGCGCGGCGAGCTTCGCGATGCTGCTCGGCCCGCCACTGGTGACGCGCGTGAACGATCCGATGCCGATCGTGATCGCTGCCGATGCCTACGAGCCGTGGCTCGATCCGAGCACCAAGCCCGAGGCCGCGCTCGACCTGCTGGTCGGTGCGCCACTCGCGGGCTGGCGCGCCGATGCCGTCTCGACGCGCATGTCATCGGCGACCCACGATGACCCGGAGTGCGTCGCGGCGATCGGCAATCCGAATCAGCGCGAGCTGTTTTAGCGCGCCGCGGTGATCTCCGTCGTCTGGCCGATGAACTTCACCAGCTTCAACCGCGGGCGAGGCACAGCGCGCTTGGTCGGCGGCGTGCCGTCCGAGACGAACGCGTAGAGCTGGAGCGGCTCGGTGATCGGGATCGCGGTCCCGCCCATCAGCGTCGCCGAGTAGTTCACCGAGCCGACGTCACGCACGTCCTTGCACGTATTCCACTTCGCCTTGTACGTGCCCTCTTTGATCTTCAGATCGATCGTCTCGCCGACCGGCAGCCCGCCATCGGGCAACCAGTTGTCGCCGTACTCGGACTCGCTGTCGTACGAGATGTAGAGCCCGCACAGGCGCTCGGGCGTCGCATTGATGAACGCGACCGGCAGCGTGCCCGCGTACTCCTTCGCGGTGACACCACGTGATTCCGCAGTCGAGAGACAGCCAGCAGCCAGCAGCAAGCACGACAAAACGAGGTTGCGCATGAGCCCAGGCTAGGAGCGCAGGGATGTGTGCAGCTGGCACCCAACGCATCGCTAACGGAAGGCGACGATGACGCGCCTATTCGCAGTGCATGTACTCCCTCTACGACGATCGCGAGCAGTCCCGCGCGGATACCGAGCTCGCGCGGCGGCTCTTGTAAGCAACACCACTGGTTCAGGCCGGGCTACTTCTTCGTGTATTTCGCGGTGCTCGGCTTCTCGCTCGCGAGCTTGGCCTTCGCCGCTTCGACGCGACCGAAGAACGCCAGGAAGTTCTCGCCGAGGATCTTCTTCACCTCGGCCTCGGTGCGACCGCGGCGCAGCAGCTCGGCGATCAGCGCGGTCATCTTCGAGTAGTCCTCGAACCCTTCGGGCGGATCCGGAATCCCGTCAAAGTCGGTGCCGAGCCCGACGGCATCGATGCCCGCGACCTTGATCACGTGGTCGATGTGGTCGGCAACGAGCGCGAGCTGGGCGCGCGGCAGGCTTGCCTTCTCCTTGCCGTAGAGCACGAACAGCCCCTCGATGTACGCACCGACGTTCTTGCCGGTCTTCTTCTTGAGCTTCGCGATTTCGGGTGCGAGTCGCTTCTTCATCGCGATCTGCGCGTCCCACACCTTCTGGTCGAGAAACGCTGACCCGATGTTGATCATCACGACGCCACCCTTCGCCGCGACGCGCTTGATCTGATCATCGGTCAGGTTGCGCGGCAGGCTCGACAGCGCCCGGCACGACGAATGCGATGCGAACACCGGCGCGCGTGAGGACTCGAGCACGTCGTCGACCGTTCCATCGGACACGTGGGAGATGTCGACGATCATGCCGAGCCGGTTCATCTCCTTCACGACCTCGCGCCCGAAGTCGGTCAATCCGCCGTGCTTCGCGAACTGCTTCGGGTCGTAGCCCGGCAAGAAGTACGGGCCTGACGAGTCGGCCCAGTTGTTCGTGTTGACGTGGGTCAGCGTCATGTAGCGAATACCCGCGCGATACATCTCGCGCAGCACGGCGAGAGAATCCTCGATCGCATGGCCGCCCTCGATGCCCATGAGCACGCCGAGCTTGTTGGCCTTCTTCGCGGCGCGAATGTCGTCGACGCTCGCGGCCATCATCATCTCGGCCGGGTGGTCTGCCACGACGCGGCGGGTGAGGTCGATCAGCTCCATCGCCTCGCGGGCTGCACCCTTCTCGGCGAACATCGGCGACACGAAGATCGAGAAGAACGGTGCGGTCAAACCGCCTTCCTTGGCGCGTGGAAGGTCGAAGTGATCGGTCGCGCCCTTGGTGGCGATGTCGGCAAACTTCTCCTTGAGCGCCATCGGGGCATCGAGGTGGCCGTCGACGATGATCGCGGATTGCTGGAGCTTCTTCGCCTGGATGTCGAAGCTGTCGGCGTGCGCCGTGGTGGCGAGGAGCAGCGGGAGCACGAGGAGGGCGGAGCGCATGTCGCGGCAGCTTACTCCTGTTCGCAGGTGGCAAACGACGGCGCGGTCGCGAACGCTGACCGGTACCGAGGAAGAATTAGCGGATACGCGAGACGTCGATCGTTCGCACGCCGAGCTCGGCGTCGTAGTCCGCCGACACGTTCAATCCGTCGAACTGCCAGCTGTCGTGGCTTGCCTTCTTCGACGTAACGGGAACTTCGCCTTTGCCGATCATCCACGTGCGCACCGGCGCGGGCATCGACGCCAGCAGCTCGGAGCGGGTCGAGAATGCGAGGCCGTACGGTGGCGTTGCGAATTGTGCATGGCCGACGTGACCCTCCCGATACATGAATGCTGTATCGACGACGAGTGGTTCGGTGTGCTTTGCGCCCTCGGGACGGCGCGCGAGCAGATCGAACCCGGCCGTTTTCGCGATGGCATAGCTGTCACCGCCATCTGCTTTGCTGAACTTGGCGCCGACGCGCGCGAGCACAGCGACCACCTGCGGGTCGTCCCATGCCCGACCGAATAACGGCTTGATGTCGTCGAACGTGACGCTCCCCTTTGCAGTGGGGCGCTTCGCCGCAGGTTTCTTCGCCGCAGGTTTCTTCGCCGCAGGCTTTTTCGCGTTCTTCACCATCGGCTGAACTCTATCAGCCACGAGATCCCGCTGTCGAAGCGGGCCAAGCGGAGACGCCCCGAGTATGCTGACGCCCATGGCAGGCCGCTTTTCGATCGACAGCGAAGTCCGGCAGAATCTCGAGCGCTTCGGCTTCGACGAAGCACAGCTCCAGCGGTTCGCGACACGCGCGAACGAGACCGGCGATAACTTCCTGACCGGCACCATCACGCCGCCGGACACCGCCGACGTCAGCACCCTGCCCGCACGCGGCACACCCGAGCACGCGGCGCTCGTCGCGCGCGGTGAACAGGCGATTCGCGACAAGCAGGTTGGCGTGATCGTGCTCGCGGGCGGCATGGCCACACGCTTCGGCGGCGTGGTGAAGGCCGCGGTACCCGTGGTGAACGGCCGATCGTTCCTCGCGCTCAAGCATGCCGACGTTCGCAACACGAGCGAGCAGCTCGCCACGTCGATCCCGACGTACGTGATGACGTCGTTCGCCACGCACGATCGGATCGTCACCCAGGTCCGCGAGGAGAAGCTCGAGGCGGATCACGCACGGATCGTGAGCTTTCCGCAGCTCGTATCGGTACGCCTCACCGCCGGTGGCGAGCTGTTTCACGAGGACGATGGGGCGGTGTCGCCGTATGCGACCGGGCACGGCGACCTCACGTTCGCGCTCCGCAGCAGCGGCGTGCTCGGCCGGTTTCGCCGCGGTGGCGGCATGCTGCTGTTCATGAGCAACGTCGACAACCTCGGCGCCACACTCGATCCCGCGATCATTGGCGCGCATCTCGCACACGGCGCGAAGATCACGGCCGAGGTCGTACGCAAGGATCCCGGCGACAAGGGCGGCGCACCCGCACGCGTCGACGGCATGCCGCAGATTGTCGAGGCGTTCCGGTTCCCGCCGAGCTTCGACCAGAGCTCGATCCCGCTGTTCAACACGAACACGTTCGTCTTCGACGCCGAGGCGATCGACCGCGACTTCGACCTCACGTTCTTCCGCGTCGAGAAGAAGGTCGGGGACGCGCGCGTGATCCAGTTCGAGCGACTCGTCGGCCAGCTCACGGCGTTCCTGCCGACGCACTTCCTCGAGGTTCCGCGCAGCGGCAACGCCGGCCGGTTCCAGCCGGTGAAGGATCCGGAGGAGATGCAGCAGCGCCTCCCCGAGATCACCGAGATCCTGCGCGCGCGCGGGATTGTTTAGACGCGCAGGCGCACGAGACCGTCGACGATCGGCATGTCGAGCGCGCGCTTGGTCGCCTCGCGAGCGACATCGAGCGCGCGATGGCCGGCGTCGATCTTGTACGGCCCGGACCGCGGCAAGCCGTCGAGCACGAGCGTCACCATGCCCGGACGGCGCGGCAGCGCGAGCTCGGTGCCCCATGGTGCTTTCGAGATCAGGTGATGCGTGAGCACCCGATCACCGGCAGGGATGCCGGCGATGCCGGAGCGATCGAGGATGCCGCCATCCCAGTAGGCTCGCTTGCCAATCCACACCGGATGAAACATCACGGGCACCGCACACGACGCGCGGATCGCCGCGGACAGATCACCGGTGCGCAGCACGTGCGTCTTGCGCGCGACAATGTCGAACACGCTGATCGCGAGCGGCACCAGGCAGCGCTCGATCGCGTGCACCGGCAGCAGATCGCGCAGCAACTGCTCGAACTTGCGCCCGCGTAGCAGGCCCACACCGAGCGCGGGATCCCAGAAGTCATCGCGACGCATCCCGAGCAAGCGCTCCGCGAGCTGCGCGGGCTCGACGCCCGCACTCCACGCGCCACCGACGAGCGCGCCGGCACTCGAGCCGGTCACCAGCGTCGGCCGCACGCCCGCATGCTCGGTCAGCGTCTGCAGCATCCCGGTGTGCGCGTAGAACCCGAAGAAGCCGCTCGACATCGCGAGCGAGAACGGCTGCGCGCCCAGCCAGTCACCGAGACGCTCAGCCATGGAACACACGACTCGCGACGATCTTGCCGTCACGCACATCGAGGACCTCGGCGACCGGATACGGCGCCTCGCCCGCGACCTCGCGCACGTACTCCATGTACACGCGCTCGTGATCGGCGGTGATCGAGGTCGGTACGTACTTCATCGATTGGAGGCGGTCGAACGAGTCCTGCCACCACGCACGCATCGCCGGCTTGCCGCGCAACACACCACCGGTGTCCGGATGGCGCACCCGGATCTTTGGGGAGGTATGCACCGCATCGTCCGCATCAACGCGAGTAAGCCGTCGAGATCACGGCGCTCGAAGCAGGCGAGCCACGCCTCGGCGATCTTGCGCAGCGCAGCCGGATCGTTACTGATTTGCGGTGCCGAGACAGGCATACCGGCGTCAGTGTAACGTCCCGGCGCTCGAAAGCTCTAACGCTCATGCTCGATGAAGTCATGCTCGACGACCTCGATGATCGCGCCCTCGACGCCCTGCCCTTCGGGGTGGTGTGTCTCGACGACCGAGGCACGGTCGTTCGTATGAACCGTGCGGAGTCCGAGGCAAGCGGCATCTCGCGCTGGCGTGCGATCGGTCGCGACTTCTTCAAGGATGTCGCCCCGAACCCGACCAACCGGCGCCTCGCCGAGGCGATCGCCGCATTCACCGCCGCAGACGGCACGCCCGCCATCACGCACACGTTCCCGCGCCGCGCCGGTGCCGATCCCACAACGATCGAGCTCGTCCACGGGCGCAGCCCCGATCGCGTCTATCTCTGCATTCGCCGCAAGCCACGTCCCCCCTCGTAGCGGGCGCGCTACCATTCCAGGGTGTCGCTGGACATCCTGACCTTGGTCGTCGCCGGTGCCGGCGCGAGCTGGGGCTGGTGGCAGCTGCAACGTCGCCGCCACGCGCGCCTCGGCATGGCGGAGCTCGAGTCGGCCTTCGAGGACGACGCCAAGGTCGTGCTCACCGTCGCGGGACACGCAATGACGTCACGCAGCCACCCCGAGATGTGGCCATTGCATCTGCTGTACGGGTTGCTGCAGGACGAAGCGTTCACGAGCGCGATCAAGAAGCTCGACGGTGATCCCGACCTCGCCGAGACCCAGGTGCTCGCCGCCCTCGACGAGCGCAAGCTCGAGCCCACGGGTGCGCCGCAGGTGCTGTCGGTGCTCAACCATTGCTGGGCGGTGTCGCAGCACCTCGACCGCAAGGTCAGCGTCGCCGAGCTCGCGATCTACGTGCTGCAGACCGATGCCGCGGCGTTCATCGCCGTCGACACCTACGAGCTTCGCTTCGTCCTCACGCATGGGATGAAGCCGCCACCCGCAGATCTGCCGGGCCGCACCGACGTCGGTGTCGTGATCCGCAACGACAACCACTCGACGTTCGAGTTCGTGATGGGAATCCTGCAGAACGTGTTCGACCTGTCGCCCGCCGACGCGCAGGCTCGCGCGCAGGAGACACACACACAGGGTCGCGCGGTGATCGGCCGGTTCAAGCTCGCGGTCGCTCGCGACAAGGTGATCACCGCTCGCAGCCGCGCTCGCGAGAACAGCTTCCCGCTCTGGATCGGCCTTGAAGATATCTAGGTCCGCGCGGCCCGCGCGAGGATGTCGAGCGCCTGCTGCGTGGTGTCGTGATCGATCGTGAGCGGCGGGAACATGACGAGGGAATCTTCCTCGGCGAACACCAGCAAGCCATGATCGCGACTCCAGGTCTCGATGTGCTTGGCGTACTTCTCGTCGCCGAGCCCGACGCCGATCGCGAGTCCCTGCATGCGGATCTCGGCCTCGCCCTTCCAGTCCATGATCGACAGCGCGTGGCGAATCTCCGCGGACCGCTCGAGCACGTTCGTCAGGATCTCGCTCCTGTGCTCGCGCCAGTGCTGCATCGTGGCGAGCGCCGCCTCGACCGCGAGCGGGTGCCAGCCGTAGCTCGAGTAGAAGTCGTATTTGTCCTCGACAGCGTCCGCGATCTCGTTCGTGCACAGCGTCGCGCCCATCGGCACCACGCCGCTCGTCAGCGACTTCGCGAGACACATGATGTCGGGCTCGAGATCGAAGAGCTCGCACGCGAACAGCTTGCCGGTGCGGCCCCAGCCCGACGCGACCTCGTCGGCGATGACGACCGTGCCGTGGTCGTGGCAGAGATCGACGACGCCCCGCATGAACTCGGTGTCCGGGATGATCACGTTCAGGTTCGTCACGATCGGCTCGAAGATGAACGCGGCGACGTCCTCGCCCTTGAGTAGGGTCTCGAGCCGGTGCAACGCCTTCGCATCGAACGGCCGCGCGAGGTGCTTGCAGCCCTGCAGGTGCGCAGCGAGCTGATCGCTTCCGATGCTGCGCGCACCAAACGAGTTGCCGTGATACGCGTCCTCGAACGAGACGAACTTGTGGCGCCCGGTGGCCGCGATCGCGAGCTGCATCGCGAGCTCGACGGCTTCGGTTCCACCCACGCAGCGGAACGCCTTCGCGAGTTTTCCCGGTGCCGCGTCAGTCAGTTGCTCGGCAAGCTCGACCCACGGCTCGTAGAGCATTCCCGGAGCGACGTAGCTCGGCCCCTCGAATGCCTGCACCCGCGCGAGAACCGCCGATGGGTTCCAGCCGAGGTTGCCGACACACCAGCCAAGCTGGAAGTCGATGTAGCTGCGACCGTTGGCGTCCCGGATCCGCGAGCCCTGCGCAGCGACCACCTCGATGGGTTGCGCCTGCGACGTTCGCCCGACGAGCTTCTTGTCCCTGCGCGCCAGACCCGGTTGGCTTTTACCTCGGAGCAATCCCATGCCGAGGCAGAGTTGCAAGAGTGCAACCAGCCGTTCGCGGCTCATTGACCAGCATGGCTACTCGGGTCGCCGCCGGCGGAAATCGGCTATCTGCGCGAGAACGCGCGGTGTGCGTCCGATCCCACGCGGGCACCGATCTTGATGCAGCAGACGGAATGCGCACGCGAATCGCCTTCGTCGCTCTCCTGACAGCCGGTGCCGGGTGTACCGGCGAGGACGCGCCGATTCCCGACGAGGCGCCGACCGCACCCTCCAAGGAAGATTCGGGCGACTACACCGTGACCGGCGCCCGCGCCTGGTACCTGATCGGCGACGCGCTGACCGCCGGCGACGATTCGCTCGCGCTGACGATCAAGGGCCCGAGCAGCTCGCAGGTCGTCGACCTCTGGATCGACGGCCAGTACATCAAGCGCGCGACTCGCACCAGCTCCGGCTGGCGCTTCACCATCGACATCAGCGATCTCGCGGCAGGCAATCACACCGCGCTACTCGCGGCCGATGGCGAGCGCTATGCGTTTGCCGCCGTGAAGTTCAAACGCAGCCACCCGCTCTACATCTCGGTCTCCAACGATTGGGACACCGGCGATCACGGCGACGACAAGCTGGAGCGCCAGGATCGCCTGCACGCGCATCACCCGCGGATGATGATGACCCACTTCGTCGGGCCCTACACGTTCACCGATCCGACCGTGACCGCCACACGCGCCCAGCAGCTGGTGAGCTGGGTCAGGAACTGGGAGCAGCAGGCCGGCGACGAGATCGGTCTGCACGTGCATCCATGGTGCAACTTCGTCACGACGGCTGGCGTCACCTGCCGCACCACACCGTCGTTCGCCAAGGCGAGCGACCCGACCGGCTACACGGTCATCCTCGGCTCGTACACGCGCACCGAGCTCGAGAAGCTGTTCATCAAGGCGGGCCAGCTGTTCCAGGCGAACGGCCTGCCGAAGCCGACCTCGTTCCGCGCGGGCGGCTGGACGACGACACTCGACGTGATGAAGGCGCTCGGTACCGCGGGCCACGTGGTCGACGCGAGCGGCGCGAACTGGAGCAAGCTCGAAGAGTGGGAATTTGTCGCGGGCGCACAGCTCTATCAGTGGAATCGCGACAACTGGTCGACGATCGACGAGCACTCGCAGCCGTATTACCCGAACACGAACGACCTGCTGTCCGATGCACCGCCGCACGTCGACGTGCTCGAGGTGCCCGATAACGGCGCGCTCGTCGATTACGTCTCGACCGACGAGATGGTCACCATGCTCCGCTCGCACTACACGCCGGGAGTCGCACTCGACGAGGTGCGCCACTACTCGATCGGCTACCACCCCGTGAACTTCAGCGAGGCGTTCTTCACGCGCATCGACAACGCGCTCTACGAGATCGACAAGCACCTCGCCGCCGACGACAAGGGTCCCGCGATCTACGTCCGGATGTCGGACCTCGCGAAGGTCTATGCGCAGCCCTGATTACTTCGCGAGCGTGGTCGTGAGCGCCTGTGCCTCGTCGACCGTACGAACTTCCCAGCCACGCTTCGAGTAGTAACGACCGACGCCGCGCGAGTTGCCCGAAATGTCGAGGCAGTAGTCCATGCCTTGCACGTCGCACTTGCTCGCCTTGACGGTGAGCGTCTCCTTGTCGCCGGTCTGCCCGAACACGATCCGCATCTCCTCGCCTTGGCTCTCGTAGCGGAACGCTTCGAAGTGGCCTTCCCACATCGAGACGCTCTCGAAGATGCCGAACGGGCCCTGCGGGCCCTGACGCGGCCGCGGCGTGAGCGCGACGAACACGTTCAGCTTGTCGCGCTCGTTCTTCGGCATGTGATCGATCCACACGCGATCCTTGAGCAGCTTCTCGTGCTCCTGCGTCGTCGGGGCCGGCGCGCTCGCCTGCCACCGATACGCGCCGTACGAACCGAGCGATACCGCCACCACCACCATGAGGGTCTTGCGCATGCCGCGTGTATACCACTGCGCGCCGGGGGCCTACGAGATCGCGACGACGGCGAGGAATGCGGCGTGCGTGTGGCCAGGGCGCGCATCGACCCGCGCCACACTCTCGATCTCCGGATGCTGCGCGACGAGAACGCGCGCCGACTTCGCACGTGCGTCTGCGTCTGAGTCGCTCTCGTCCCCACAGCGCGCCGACTGGCCGAACTTCGCGCACATACGAATTCGTAAGGGTCGGCACCTCGTTTGCTGAAACGTCTGCTCACCCAACCCAAGAGGAGCAAGTCGAACCCATGCGCAATTTCACCGTCTCTTTCGTGCTCGTAGCTGGTCTCTCCGGCGGCTGCCAGAGCCTGAATCTCAACGACAGCACGAGCGAGCTCTCGGGCGCGACGTTCACCACGTTGCCCGATGGCTCTGCCGTCAACGCCAACATCTACGATTCGAAGGATGACGTCTACCTCGATGGTGGCCCGGGCCTCAACGCTCCCTCGAAGGCGGCGTCGCTGCCCGCCGGTGATTATTACTTCATGGTGACCGACCCCAGCGGCAGGACGCTGCTGTCGACGGATGTGATCGAGGCGCGGCGGTTCACCGTCGACGAGAACGGTCTCGTCGTGGCCGCGTCGGCTCACCTCACCGGTATCGACGCCGATCACGGCGCGCTCACGGTGCAGTTGATGCCGTACCTCGACACGCCGAACAACGGCGGTGAGTACAAGATGTGGATCACGCCGGTCGACAGGTACACGGGCAGCGACGCTGGCGCCGCCAAGCATGGCTTCGTGCCGCGCTACTCCAAGACCGACAACTTCAAGGTTCGCGAGGTCGTGACCCCGCCGCCGCCGCCGCCGTACTGCGGTGATGGCAATGTGGACGAAGGCGAGGCGTGCGACGACGGTAACAACACCGATGGCGATGGCTGCGAGGCGAACTGCACCATGCCCCCGCCGCCGTGCTGCGGCGACGGCAACGTCGATGCGGGCGAGCAGTGCGACGACGGCAACCTGACCGACGGCGACGGTTGCTCGGCGAACTGCACCATCGAGTTGCCCCCGCCGCCCCCGCCGTGCGGCAACGGCGTCCTCGACCACGGTGAAGCGTGCGACGACGGCAACACGAACAACGGCGACGGTTGCTCGGCGACCTGCCAGTGCGAGTGATCGTTACGCGGTGATCGCCGCGATTTGCCGGGTGAGTCGCACTTGCGGCTCACTCGGCTCGACCGTTTGCATGCCGACTACCATCGCAAGGTCGCCTTCGACGACGATCTTGCCTTCGAGGAAAGCTTGCACGCCCGCCGGCGCGTCGCCCTCGACGAAGATCTTGCGAGCGATGTCCTCGCCCACCGTGAGCTTCGTGGTGAACGCCGCGTTGTGGCCACGCTTGAACAGGCCATCGACGAGGTGGATATCGGTGGTGCCGCCCGCGTCGCGAGTGACCGTGATGTTGATGGCGGCCGTCCGCATCGGTTCTGGAATCTTGAGGTCACCAGCAGCGGCGATCAGCTCGTCGACCTTGGTGAACCATGCGTCGGATAGAAATGGCATTGCCATGAGCGGGACCTTAACGCGATCCGTGTATCGTCGTGGCGATGAGATGCCCAGGCTGCACCACTGACATGGTGTCGACGAACGTTCACTCGATCGAGATCGATCGCTGCCCGGGATGCGGCGGCGTGGTCCTCGACAAGGGTGAGAACGACATGATCGAGGCACTCGGTCTCGCCAGCGTGATCGAGGGCGGCGTCAAGCAGGCTCATCAGCACCGCACCACCACCGCGCACTGCCACAGCTGCGACCGCACCATGATCGCGCTGCGCGGCGCCGGCGACATCGAGTACGACTGGTGCGACGGCTGTGAGCGGCTGTTCTTCGACCGCGGTGAGTTGACCGCGATCGACGCATTCGTCGACGCCTGAGCTTGCAGGCCGCGAGACGTTGGAAGCATCATGGCGTCCAATGACAGTTGTCTTCCGTGCTTGTCTCGCCGTGGGGTTGGTTGTAGCGCTCGCAGCATGTCCGCCCGCTCGCGGCGGTGGTGGCGGCGGTGGTGGCGGCACCATCAACCCGGATGGTTGCGGCAAGATCAACACCTCGAACGTCGGGCGCAAGATGTACGCGTTCCTCGTCGCATCGGCCGAGCTCGACCGCACGAGCCTCGAGCTCGAGAACACCGTGCGCGACGCGTGCGTCCGCATGGCGAACGAGCTGGGCGTGTCGGCGGCAGGCAACACCAAAGAAGTCTGCATGCGCGCGAAGGCCGAGCTCGATGCAAATTTAAAGATCAGCGTGAAGACCGAGTCGCGGCTCGTCACCAAGTACACCCCGCCCGTCTGCACCACCGACGTCAGCTTCACGGCTGGCTTCGTCGCCGAGTGTGAGGCGAAGGCCACCGCCGACGTCAACATCCAGTGCTCGGGTCGCTGCGGCGGCACGTGCAACGGTGCGTGCGATGGCACCTGCTCCGGTTCGACCGGCGCGGGCGGCCAGTGTAATGGCCAGTGCAGCGGCACCTGCCAGGGTAGCTGCAGCGGTTCGTGCCAGGGCTATGCGAACGTCGAGGCATCGGCCGAGTGCAAGGCGTCGGCAGAGATTCGCGCGACGACGCGCACCACGTGTACGCCGGCGAAGACCGAGATCGTCCAGCAGGACGTGACGGTCGTTGACGCGACGAAGTGGAACAAGGCGATGGCGGCGATCAACGCTGGCCTGCCGGCACTGCTGACCGCGGGCAAGAAGCTCGAGTATGTCGCCAAGGCGCTCGTGCTGTGGGTCCAGACTGGCGCATCGCTGGTCAAGGCCTCGGGTCAGCTCGCGGGCCAGATGGGTTCGCAGGGCGCATGTGTCGCCGCGCAGCTCGTCGGTGTCGTCGCGGCTGCCGCCCAGATCGAGGCGCGCATCTCCGTCTCGGTCGAAGTCTCTGCCAGCGTCTCCGGATCGGCCGGCGCGACCGCGCAGTAGCGCCGTGGCCGCGAAACCGCAGCTCGTCTTCGGCGACATCACCGTCGCCCTGACGAATCAAGATCGCCTCGTGTTCCCGGATGTCGGGATCACGAAGGGCGAGGTCATCGAGTACTACCGGGCCGTCGCTGACGTGATGGTGCCCGAGCTCGAGGGGCGGCCGCTGTCGATCGAGCGCTTCACCAAGTCGGTCGATGCGGGTGGCTTCTTCCAGAAGCACTGGCAGAAGCACTACCCCGACTGGCTCGACAGCGCGGATGTCCCCGGCAAGACCCGGGTGCGCTATCCGATCGTCGACAACCAAGCCGGGCTCATCTATCTCGCGAATCAGGGTGGTGTCGCGTTCCATATCTGGACCTCGCGCAAGGACACGCCGCATCACCCGGATCTGATCGTGTTCGATCTCGATCCGCCCGAGGGTGGCTTCGCAATGGTGCGCGAGACCGCGCTCGTGCTGCGCGACGTGCTCGAGGAGATCGGGCTGACCGCCTTCGTGAAGACGACCGGCTCCAAGGGGCTTCACGTGGTCTCGCCGCTCGACGGCAAGGCGCCGTTCGAGGACGTTCACGCGCTGTGCGGTGCCATGGCGAAGCTTCTCACGGCCCGCCATCCGGACATGATCACGACCGAGTTCTACAAGAAGGACCGCAAAGGCCGGCTGTTCTTCGACACGCTACGCAACGCTCAAGGCGCGACGTTCGTTGCCCCGTACTCACTGCGCGGCAAGCTTGGCGCGCCGGTGTCCGCACCGATCACCTGGGACGAGGTCGAGGACAAGAAGCTGAAGCCCGATGGCTTCACGCTGCAGAACGTTCCGGCGCGGCTCGAGGAGATCAACGATCCGTGGGGCGAGCTGCGCTCGAAGCCGGGATCGGTCGCCAAGGCGAGCAAGAAGCTCGCGGCGCTCTAATGGTTCGGTAGGCCCGCGTTGACGAGCCGCACCTTGTAGAGCGTGGTCTGCGCCGTGATGTAGAGCGTCTTGTGATCGGCGTCGCCGAACGCGCAGTTCGCCGGCTTCATCGGGACCTGGATGCGCCCCCACTTCGTGCCGCTGGGCGCGAACACCTCGATACCCATGCTACTGGTCACGAAGATGTTGCCGGCCGCGTCGACCGCGAGGCCATCGGCGCCACCGGCGGTCTGCGCCAGCATCACGCGCGGGGCGAGGGTTCCGTCGGTGTTGCGCGCGAATGTCCACAGCTTGCCGTCGGCGGTGTCGGCGACGTAGACGGTATTGCCATCGGGCGAGAGGCCGATGCCGTTCGGGCGCTCGCCGAGCGCGCCGCGATGCTGCGCGGTCAACGTGCTATCGGTCTGCAGCCGGAACACGCCCATGAACCCGAGGTCCGACGCGCCCTGTCCGCCGCTGAGGCCGTACGGCGGGTCGGTGAAGTAGATCGTGCCGTCGGGATGCACGATCACGTCGTTCGGCGAGTTGAGCTGCTCGGTCTCGAAGATCGACGCGATCACCGTCGAGCCGTCACGCGTGACGGTGCGGTTGTGCTGGGCCGCGATCAACGCGCCGCTGCCGTTCATGGCGAGGCCGTTCGAGTTCCCGCTCGGCATGCGGTGAACGATCGGCGCGCTGCCACCCGGCGTGTACTTGTAGATCGTGTTCGCCGGGATGTCGGTGAACACCAGGTCGCTGGTCGCCTCGCGCCACTGCGGTCCCTCGAGGAACATGTAGCCACCCTGGACCGTTTCGACAGTGCCGACCCCGATCAGCGGGTCGCCGGTGAACGGTGCGTCGACGACGCTGGGCGGCGCGTCGATGAGGCTGGCGTCGGCGGTGGCGGCACCGTCATCACCACAAGCGGCAACCAAGGCGAGAAGCGTCAGGCGTTTCATAGCTCGATGAGTCGATCGTTACGCTGCCCGTTGGTGCGGTCCCAGTGAATTCGTACGGTGAATGAGCCGTTCATCGAGAATGGCTCGGCGTAGGACAACCGGTCGAGTTGCATGAAGTCCGTCGGATCGATCTGCGTCGGGTCGGGCGCGGGCAGCTCGCGCTTGGTCACCGAGAACGCCACGCTGAAGTCGACACGATCGCCGATCTGGACCTCGATGCTCGGCGACGCCGAGATGCTGTGACGGCGCATCGGGTGAAGGACCTCACCACCGACCTGCACCGAGAGGCCGATCTCGACCTTGTCCTTGCGTAGCCCGCCGGAGGCCTGGACCTTGTGCGTCGGGTAGTGCGCCCAGATCTCGCCGAGCTCGTTGCGCAGGTTATAGCCCTCGACGCGGTACGACAGGATGTACGCGACGGCGAGCCGGTTCCCGCGCGGGTCGTCGGCGCGAAACTTGTCCCACTCGACGCCAAGCTTGGCGTCCCAGCCGTAACGAAACTGGCCGTTCGGATCGTCGCGCCACGTGCTCGTGCTCGCACCGATCGAGTAGCAGTGGTTATAGAGCCACGCTGCCTCGAGCTGCCCGCCGTAGTACCAGTTGCGCGTGTTCGTCGAGATCTCGGTCATGTCCTCGAGCACGAGCGGTGGCCGCCGGTTGAGACCGCCGCCTGCCCACAGAAATGCCTCGAAGCGCTTGCGCGTCTGCACGCGCGCGATCTGCAGATTGGAGCCGCCGCCGAGGCTCTGGTACTCGCCGGTCCAGCTGCCCCACCCGTTGAGATCGAGGCTGAGATCCCACGGCGACACGCTCTTCACGACCGCCTCCTCGCCCTCGGGCTCGGAGATCGCGACCGTGACAGCCTTGGGGAATCGCGCGGCGACGAACAGCGCCATGCCGCGCAGAAACGCAGGTTCGAGCTGGCCGCGCTGTGCGTCGTCGGCGGCGCGCGTGTCGAGGTCGACATCGATCTCGATCAGCGGTGGCGCACCGGTCACCTTGCTGACGAAGCGCAGGTGAATGCGGTCGGCGAGCGCGACCTCGTTCGCGGTGACGTAGACGATCACCTCGGCCACCGCACGCGGGGATTGCAAGAAGACCTTGTGCGCGTCGACGAAGCCGAGCAGGAAGGCAGGGCATGCCTTCGTGCGTCCGGGTTCCTCGCAGATGATCGTGACGCGAAGCGGCTGCGCCTGCGCTACCGTGCTCGCACACAGCAGCGCCAGAACTACGAGCGCGCGCATCGGGACTCAGAGACTACCCGAAGCCGCGCTGCGGGGGACTGTGCTACCCACACGGGGTGACAGACACGGTACGGGAGCCCGCTGTTGCGGGGACGTTTTACCCTGCGTCGCCGAGCGAGCTGGGCTCGACGGTGGATCGCCTGCTCGCAGCTGCACGCGTGCCCGCGGGTGCGCCATGCCCGAAGGCGTTGATCGTCCCGCACGCGGGCTACGTCTACTCGGGCGCGATCGCGGCAGCGGCATTCGCGCGTGTTGCACCGTATGCAGACCGCATCACGCGCGTCGTGCTCGTCGGTCCCGCGCATCGCGTGTTCG
>JBBQFU010000044.1:0-39125 GCA_038322185.1 Haliangiales bacterium | reverse complement strand
CGTGCGCTGGGCGATCATCCATCAGCAGCCCGAGGCGGAAGCTTATGCGCTCGCGCGGAGCACGACGCGCGACACCGCGATCATCGGCATCGCTGCGCTCGCGATCGCGCTCGCACTCGGCGTGTTCTTCGCGACCAAGCTCACGCGGCCGCTCGCGGATCTCGCCGCGCGGGCCGATGCGATCGCTGCCGGCCAGAGCACGGACGAGCCGCCGATCAGCGGCCCCGGCGAGATCGGCGTGCTCGCGCAGTCGGTCGACGAGATGGCCAAGCGCATCTCCGAGCGAGCCGAGCTGGCATCCGCGCTCGCACGCGGCGATCGGCTCGCGTCCGTCGGCGTGATGTCCGCGCAGGTCGCGCACGAGATCAACAATCCGCTGACCACCGTGCTCGGCTACGCCAAGCTGCTGCAAGAGGACAAGCCCGAGGGCCATCCCGATCGCATGGGGCTCTCGCTGATCGCCGACGAGGCCGAGCGGATGAAGAAGATCATCGGCGGATTGCTCGAGTACGCGCGCGCACCTCGCCCGAGCGAGCCGCTGTCACAGGTCGCGAGCGGATCGGCCGCGCCGGGTGCGTCGGAGCCGTCGGCGGTCGTCCGCCATGTCGCCGCGCTCGTCGCGCCGCAGCTCAAGCGTGCCCGCGCGCAGCTCGTGACCGAGGTACCGGCGATGAAGCCGATCGCGATCGAGGCGCACGCGCTGCAGCAGGTACTCGTGAACCTGGTGCAGAACGCCGCGCAAGCACTCACCGATGGCGGCACGATCACGATCGGCGCGAAGCCCGCGCCCGGCGGCATCGCGACGCTCATCACGGTGACCGACGATGGTCCGGGCATTCCCGTGGCCGACCGCGCCCGCGTGTTCGATCCGTTCTTCACCACGAAGGCAGCGGGCACGGGTACCGGCCTGGGGCTCGCGGTGTGCCGTCACCTCGTCGCGACCGCAGGCGGTTCGATCGATGTAGGCGCCCCCCCTGGCGGCAAAGGGGCGGAGTTTCGCGTCACGATCCCGAACGCCTAGGGGTTCGATCGTATGATAGCGACCGAACGTGAGCACCATCCTGATCGTCGACGACGAGCGCGGCATTCGCGCGCTGTGCTCCGATGTCCTCACCCGTGCCGGTCACGAGGTCGAAGCGGTCGACTCCGCGGCGGGCGCGGTCGCGGCGGTCTCGCGCAAGAAGTTCCATCTCGTGCTGTGCGACATCAACCTGCCTGACCAGGATGGCGTGTCGATCCTGCCGAAGCTGCTCGCCGGCGAGCAGCCGCCCGCGGTGCTGCTGATCACCGCCTATCCGTCGATCGATACGGCCGTGCGCGGCATGAAGCTCGGCGCGCGTGATTACATCGGCAAGCCGTTCTCGCCCGACGAGCTGCGCCTCGTCGTCCAGCGCGCGCTCGCCGAGGACGAGCTCAAGCGCAAGCACGTCGAGCTGACCAAGCGCCTCGCCTACGGCTCGATGATCGGCGAGTCGCCCGCGATGCAGCAGATGCGCGCGACGATCGACAAGGTCGCACCGGCCGATGCCACCGTGCTGATCACCGGTGAGAGCGGCACCGGCAAGGAGCTGGTGGCGCGCGCACTCCACTTCGCAGGCAAGCGCGCCAGTGGTGCGTTCATCCCGGTCAACTGCGGTGCGCTCGTCGGCACGCTGCTCGACAGCGAGCTGTTCGGTCACGTGCGCGGTGCGTTCACGGGCGCCGACACGTCGAAGCGTGGCCTGTTCGTCGCGGCCGATGGCGGCACGCTATTTCTCGACGAGATCGGCGAGCTGCCGATCGACCTGCAGCCCAAGCTGCTACGCGCGCTGCAGGATGGTGAGATCAAGCCGGTCGGCGGTACCGCGTCGATCCGCGTCGACGCGCGCGTGATCGCCGCGACCAATCGCACGCTCGAAGAGCAAGTAAAGATCGGCGCGTTCCGCGAAGACCTGTTTTACCGGCTCAATGTGATCACGATCGAGGTCCCTGCCCTGCGCCAGCGGCCCGGCGACATCCCACTGCTCGCGCGGCACTTCGCCGAGGACGCCGCGCTGCGCGCCGAGCGTGGCCGCATGGTGCTCACCGATGCCGCGCTCACGCACCTCGCCGCGCAGCCGTGGCCCGGCAACGTGCGCGAGCTCGAGAACACGATCGAGCGCGCAGTGATCCTCGCCTCGGGTGACATCCTCGATGTCACCGACGTTGCCGGCCCCCGGCAGGCACAGTCGGGTGCTGCGTTCGCCACGTTCACGGGCGACCACGTTCCCACGCTCGACGAGCTCGAGCGCGCTCACATCCTCAAGGTGCTCGAGCTGTGCGAGGGTCAGAAGACCAAGGCCGCGCAGATGCTCGGGATCAACCGGACCACCCTGTGGAAGAAGCTGCGCCAGTACGGCCTCGACGCCGAGTAGGCCGCGATCTATCGCTGAAGCGCGGCCAGCGCGGCCTGCATGTCCTCGGGCAGCGGCGACTCCAGCGACAGCCGCTCGCCAGTCACCGGGTGCTCGAACGACAGGGTCGCCGCATGCAGCGCCTGGCGGCCGAGCTGGGTCGCGACCTCGGCCAGTAGCTCGCTGCGTGGCTTGTGGCCGTAGACCTGATCTCCGACGAGCGCCCAGCCGTGATCGCTCGCGTGCACGCGGATCTGGTGCGTGCGCCCGGTCTCGAGGCGGAACCGGACCAGCGCCGCATCGGCAAGCTTCTCGACGACGGTGTAGTGCGTGACGGCAGGCTTGCCGGCGACCTTGCTCGAGAACTTCTTGCGATGCACCGGGTGGCGGCCGTACTGGGTGCGCAGCGTGCCGGTGCCCACCGGCGGTGCGGGCGATGTGATTGCAAGGTACGTCCGCTCGAGGCCCCCCGCTTCGCCCCGGCTCTTGGCCGCGAACGCAGCACTGAGCGAGGCGTGCGCGCGATCGGACTTGGTCGCGACCATCACGCCGGTGGTGTCCTTGTCGAGGCGATGGACAATGCCCGGACGCAGCACGCCGCCAATGCCCGACAGATCCTTGCAGTGGTGGAGCAGCGCGTTGACCAGCGTACCGGTCGCGTGCCCGGCCGCGGGATGCACGACGAGTCCCGCCGGCTTGTCGATGGCGATCAGGTCGGCATCCTCGAACAACACGACGAGCGGAATCGCCTCGGGAAGAACCTCGAGCGGCGTTGGCGCCGGCACGACGACCTCGATGGCGTCGCCGGTGCGAACGCGCATCGCCTTTCCGGCCACGACCCCACCCACGGTGACCCGGCCGTCCTCGATCAGCCGTTGCACCTGCGCACGCGACAATCCCCCCACCGCCCCTGCGATGACCGCATCGAGGCGTCCACCCGCCTGCGCAGTCTCTACAACCAGCTGATGTCGCGCCTCGCCCCCCGCGGGCGCGTCATCGCCGGTCTCGTCGTCTACCAGATCTTCGATTTGACGTGACCCTTGGACTTGACGAGGACGTCGACGATCGCACGCTCGTAGATGTGCTGGCCGAAGATGTCCTCGGTCACGCGGCTCTTGAACAGGTCGCGACCCTCTGTGATCTCATCCGCCATCACATCGAACAGGTTGTCGTTCGCGATGCCTTCGAGGATTTTCGGCTCGTGATAGAGCGTCAGGTCCGAGGCGATCGCGCGAGCAAGCTGCCTGGCGCGCTTGGGATTGTCGATCAGGGTGGCCATGGCCGTGATCGTAGGTGCGGCCGCGCCGCCGGGTCAAGGCTTCGGCCGCGAACTCTGGTCCTCGTCGTGGTCGACGGCAGGCCCACGGGCCGCCCGGTAGCGGTCCAGGTAGGTCTGCTTCACCCGTTCGGCGTCCAGGCCCAGCGCGCGCGCGTACTCGGCGAGGAATCCACGCACGTAGACGGCCGCGGGTAGCTTCGTGAAGGTCTCGCCTTCGAGGGCCTGCAGGTAGGCCATGCCGATCTTCGACTTCTCGGCGATCTCGCGTAGCTCGACCCCGACCGCCTCGCGAATCTGGCGCAGCAGCGGGCCCGAGAACTCGGTGCGTGACGTGATCTCCGGCATCGGCGGGCGGGTCGCGAGCTGGGCCGGATCGTCACTCTTGGCGGCCGGCCGCGGCGGTGGCGCGACGTCGCTGGGTGAGGTGGTGTGGTGGACCACCGGCATCGGGACGCCATCGGGAAACAGGTCGAGGTCGTAGTCCTTGCGCTTGGCCGCGTCCATCAGGGTCGTGTACGCGAGGTCGAGCCGGCGGTGGACCGCTTCGAGGCTGGCCGGATCGTAGAGGCCCGAGACCGCGATCGACTCGGTGCCGTACACGTCCCGGATGCGGCGGTTCGCGCGCCGGATATCCTCGAAGCTAGCGGTCGGCGGCACTTCGAGCAGCTCGTAGTGCGAGTCCGAGGGCAGCACGTCACCGTCGGTCACCGGCGGACGCACGGCGAGCAGGCCGCGTGCGACGCGCTCGAAGCACTTCGCGACGCGCGTCTCGGGATGCTCGATGAGTAGCGGCCGGCGCCGGCGTGTCGAGGCCCACACGGCCTCGTCGTACTCGAGGTGGCCGAGGTAGCGCAGCGGCGTGCCGAGCCTGCGGCGAGCGGCGGATGCGACGGCGCGCCCGAGCTCCATGTCGCTCTTGCTGCGCGCGGAGTTGATGATCAGGTGCGGCGAGAAGCCGAGGATCGCGTCGCGGAGCTCGCTGACCTCGGGCTTCTGCGCGGCGACGGCGCCGAGGTAGATGTCCAGCGCGCTCGGCGTGCCGCCCTCGTAGTCGGTGGGCTGCGCGTCGTCGATCTGCGCGAGGTGAGAGAGACCTCGGCGCTCGAGGCGCTTGAGGAATGCGGCGCGCACGAAGCGATGCATCAGCTCGACCGACGTCGGATCGGGAACCGCAACGAGCAAGTTGATGTCAGCCTCGAGGAACAGCTCGAGCGTCGACGAGCCCAGGCCGGGCCCGAGGTCGACGACGACCCAGTCGGCGGGGAGCTGGTGAAGCTGCTCGGCGATCACGCGCACCTGGGCGGGGCCCGGATTGGCGGTCCACGCTGGATCGTAGACGCCGCCGATCAGCTTCACGCCGCTGACGTGCGTCGGGACCGCGAGCTCGGCGAGTGGCGGCCCACCGGCGGCGAGTGCCTCCGACAGGCTGCGCGCGGGGCGTGGCACGCCGGCGAAGATGTGGAGGTTTGGCGCGCCGAAGGAGGCGTCGACGAGGATGACGCGCTTGCCCAGGGTGGCGAGGAAGATCCCGACGTTGGCCGCGACGAGGCTCTTGCCCACACCGCCTTTGCCGCCGCCGATCGCGACCACCCGAGGAGTCATTGCGGGCGCACATAACCGCGAGTTCCGTCGACGGTCAAGCGACGAGAACTGAAGGCGCGTCGGCAGTGCGTTACCATGGCCGGGTGGGGCCGGACGACGAGGACGCGACGCAGGCCAGTCACGACGACGACGAGGCCACCAAGGCGTCGAGCAGCCGGTTGCCGCAGCAGGCACTGCCGCCCCGCGCGCCGGACGTGCACCAGGCCGACACTGCGATCACGCCCGTCGTGCCACGGCAGCGTCCGGCAACACGGGCTCCGACACGCAGCCCGACCGGGGCTCCGTCGCAGTCGACCACGGTCGGCTCGCCGCTCGAGGCCCTCGAGCACGACGAGATCCTGCGCACGCGATGGTTCTGCGTGATCGCGACCGGCATCGCGCTCGCCGGCGGCACCGCTGCGCTGCTGTTGCCCGGCGATCCCCTCGCGACCAGGGTCCTGTTCGGCGCAGTCTTGATCGCGCTCGGCGCGGTGGTGTTCCTCTACGTCCGCACGCACGATCCGATCAGGTTTCGCCGCAAGACCACCGCGCTCGGCTGGTTCATCCCGGCCGCGGCGGTGACGACCGCGATTCCTTACTTCGGCGTGTTCTCGCCGGTGGCGGTCGTGCTCGTGCTCGGCGTGTATTTCACCGGCCTCGGCAAGAGCTGGAAGCTGTCGGCCGCCGTGTACATCGTGTGTGCGGGCGCGCAGGCCGTGATCGCGGTGCTCGTGCTCACCGGTACGCGCGATACCGGCATCGTGCGGCCGGTCACGATGACGCTGCTGGATCAGATCGTGATCCAGCTGCTCGTGCAGGTGGTGCTGCTCGCGACGATCGTGACCGCTCGCATGTCGCGACGCACCGCGCTCCTGGCGGTTGGCGAGCTCGAGCGGGCCGTGCGGATCGCCGCCCATCGCGAAGCGCTGCTCCTCGAAGCGCGCGAAGAGCTCGAGCGCGCGCTGCGCCAGGGACGCGGTCGGTTCTCCGAGCAGACCATCGGCGGCTATCACCTCGGGACCGTCCTCGGTCGTGGCGCGATGGGCGAGGTCTACGAGGCCACGAGTGAGCGCGGCGTGGTCGCGGTCAAGCTGCTGTCGCAAGCGTCGCTCAGCAATCCGAACCACGTGCTCCGATTCTTGCGCGAGTTGCGAACGGCCGCCGGCGTGGTGTCCCCGAACATTGTGAAGGTCCTCGAGGTCGGCGAGCATCCGGTCCCGTACCTCGTGATGGAGAAGCTCGAGGGCATGACGCTCTCGGAGATCATGCGAGGCCGCAAGCAGCTGTCTCCGCGCGAGGTGATCGATCTCGTCGCGCAGATCGGCGCGGGCATCACCGCCGCGGCAGCCGCAGGCATCGTGCATCGCGACCTCAAGCCGCAGAACGTGTTCTTCGATCGCGGCACCTGGAAGGTCCTCGACTTCGGCGTCGCGCGGGCGATGGACGGCGGCGATACGCTGACCGCTGGCCAGGTGGTCGGCACGCCGTCGTACATGGCGCCCGAGCAGGCATCGGGCGGCTCGGTCGATCACTCGACCGACCTCTACGCGCTCGCGGCGATCGCGTATCGCTCCATCACCGGTCACCCGCCGTTCGCAGCGGGTGAGATCGCCGAGACGCTCTACAAGGTCGTGCACACGCGCCCGCGCCGTCCGTCGGAGATCGCGGATGTGCCGGCGGACGTCGACCTCGTGCTCGCGATCGGAATGGCGAAGGAACGCGGACACCGCTTCGCGACCGCCGCCGAATTCGCGAGCGCGCTCGAGGCGAGCGTGGCCGGAGCGCTGCCGCAGAGCATCGTCGAGCGTGGCCGCGCGCTCGAACGCAGCGGCGCGTGGTCGCATGTGCCGCCAGCGCGCCCGTCGACGAATCGCATGCGTGCTGTGCGACCGCGCTGACAGCAGCCTTGCGGCCACACAATGATGCGCATAAAATATGTGCACACACGATGCCCGTCCGAAATCGCGCCCACAAGACCCCGACGAACTTGTCGATTCGTTCAGATCTCGTGCGTCGCGCCAGGAAACTCGGGCTCAACCTCTCCAAAGTCGTCGACCAGGCGCTCGAGCAAGCGATCACCGATGCCGAAGGCAAGGCATGGCTCGAAGAGAATCGTGACGCCATCGACGAGTACAACGCGCTGGTCGCGAAGCGTGGAGTCTTCAGCGACGGTCGGCGGCGTTTCTGATGGCGCAGTTCGACGTTCACACGGATCGAAAGGGAAAGCTCTATCCGTTCCTGCTGGATGTGCAAGCGGACTTGCTCTCGCATCTCGATACTCGCGCGGTTGTCCCGCTGGCCCTCAAGCGTCGCTATCCCGCAACCCCGATGAAGCGGTTGAATCCAGTGATCACCTTCCGCGGCGCCGAGTACGTCCTCGTATTTCAGGAGCTCGCTGCGATTTCGGCTGCCGAGCTTGGCGATGTCCAGGGGACATTGATCGCCCACCGCGCCGACCTCGTCGCGGCGCTCGACTTCCTGTTCACCGGCAGCTGAACGACTCGAGAATCAGAGCGCGCTGACGGTGGTGGCCAGCGGGCTCGATCAGTTCGCCGTGACGGTCGCGCCGGCATTGATGCGAACGGAGACCTGGTGCTGACCGGCCTCGTCGAGAACCGTCACGATTCGCGATCCGGCCTCGAGTGCGAGTCGTTTGAGCTTCTGGCCGCCGAACAGCAGCGTCTTGCCCGGTCCCGCTTCGACGAAGCCGAGGTTGAACGTCTCGGTGCGGTCGACGGCGGTGGTGCGGACGTTGCGCGTGATCTTGCCGCCCTGGACGGCGAGCTCGACGAGGTAGGTCCCGGGAGCGACCACGCACTCGGCCGGGGTCAACAGGTCGCGGCAGTGCGGCGCGATCGTGACGGTGACCTTGCCCTCGGGCTGCGATTCGACGCGTAGGGTCGAGCCGGGCACGAGCTTGCCAGTCTTCGTCACGCCCGTCGCACCGCGCGCCGGCGTGAAGGACTCGATCACCGCGGGCACGTGCTTGGGCAGCGTGAGCACGAAGCGCTGCGGCTTGCCGGCCTCGACGAGGATCTCGGCGGGCGTCTGCACGCCGGCGAGCAGCTGGCCGTTCTGCACGACCTGCGCGCCGCTCGGCTCGGACTCGACGCGGATGCGCGCGAGGTCGTCGGACAGCGCGAGCGCCTGCACGATGCGCACTTCCTTGCCCGGGGCCGGCACATCGACCGACGTCGTGGTCGGCGAGAATCCGCTCTTCTTGAGCACGACCTGGACGCTCTTGCCCGGCGCGAGGGACGAGACCGTGAGCGGCGTGACGCCGAGCTCCTTGCCGTCGATCTCGACGGTCGCACCTGCGGGCTGCGACTCGATCATGATGGTCGCAGACCGCGCCTCGAGCTCGAGCGTGAGTGTGTTGGCACCGGATCGCGGCTGCACGACGGTGGTCTCGGGCTCGAAACCATCGAGGCGTGCGGTGACCGGGTAGGCGCGGCCGACCTCGAGGTTGTGCGCGACGTAGGTTCCGTCAGACGTGGTGCCCGCGGGCTTGCCGTCGATCTCGATCGTCGCACCCTTCGGGATCGTGGCGAACGTCATCGACGTGAGGCTCTTGCTCGGGAACAGCCGCGGCCAGGCTGCGATGCCGATCAGCACGAAGATCGCGGCGATCGCGATCGCCAGCGCCGTGACGAGCCCGCGCGGCGAGCCGGTGGCGGGTGGCTGGCGGCGCTCGACCGGATGACCGGTGGCGAGACGCTTGGACGCGCCGACAGCCAGGCGCCCCGCGGCATCGATGCGCTCGGTGAAGAAGCCGAAGTGCTGCAGGTGGAGCTTGGGCGTCTCCAGGTTGAACATCGTGATCGCCTCGGTCGCGACACCCGGCAGCACGTTGAAGAACACGGTCGTCGCCGAGTTCACCATCAGGTACAGGCCGAGACCGGCGCCGCCGACCTTGCGGTCGATCTGCTGCTCCGCGTGGAGGCACTTGTGGAGATAGCGCAGCACCGTGTTGCGCTCGAGCGTGCCGAACGCATCGCGGACACTCACCGCGAACCGGTGACCATCGCAGGCGAACTGCACGACGACCTTCTGCTCGACGCGTAGCGAGATGCGCGTCTTCGTCGGAATCTCGGAGAAGATCGGCTTGCCCTGCTCGTCGACCGGCGCGTCGTAGAGCGCGTTCATCAGCATCTCGTCGACGCACTGCTCGATCGCCTCGCGGTACTTGCGGCGCACGCCCATCTGCTCGGCGAACTCCGAGATCTGCGAGATGCACAGCGACTTCTCCTGGTAGTCGCCAACCAGCGCGCTGTGAATCATCGTGCCCCAGCCGATCATCTTCTCGAGGCCGAAGATGTCGCCGTTGAGCACGCGCGTTGCCATCGCCGACAGCTCGCGGGTGTCGAGCTCCTCGGCCACGAGCAGACCGGACAGCCGATCCGAGGACTGCATGATGTCGACGACGGCGGCGAGGTTCGCCTTCGGCAGCACCGCGATCACGCGCGCCTCGCCGGTCAGCCGTGGCAACAGCTCGGCAGCGGCGGTCGCCAGCTCGCCATCGAGGTGCAGCACGACGAGCGCTGCCTGCAGGTCCCCCCGGCCGAGCCCGTCGAGCGTGGCGTACACCTCGACCGCGCCGCCTGCGGCTCTGAGAGCGGTCGCCAGCTGCTTGCCGAACGCCTTATCGGGCGAGACCGCTATGATCCGGCGAGCGAGCACAGCCTAAAACAGGACCTGGCCCTCGACGCCGAGGACCACGTCGAAGTTATCGAGCGACATGTAGCGGTGGCCGACGAGGTCGATCGCCGAGTTGTGGAGCGGGTTGACCTCGTCCGTGCCCGGGTTCACGAGGTCGTTGTCGTCGGTCGCGCTGTCCGTGCCGGCGTCGGCGAACGTGATCGCGTGGTCGGTCTTCCACACGAGGTCGGCGATCACCGCGAAGCGAACGTGCGGGCCGATCTGGGCGCGCACGCCGAAGCGGCCGGTGGTCTCGAGGTAGTTCTCGACGTTCGAGATACCGGGGTGGCTGAGCGCCTGCACGCCGGTGCGCGTGGGGTCGGAGTCGAGGATGAGTGGACCGGCGCCGCGGCTGTCACCGGCGTACGCCAGCACTTCCCACATCTCGGTGTACTCGCGGCCTTCGAAGTGACCGACGATGCGCGTGCCGAGGTCGATGCTGATGCGCGTGTTCTCGGCGGGGTTATCGACCGCGTAGATCTCGAGGCCAAACCCGACGCCTCCCTGCTGGCTCTTGTTGACCTGCGACGAGCCGAAGCCCGGGTCGTCGAACAGCGAGCCGCTGCGTGCGGTGAGCGGCGTGAGCCACCAGACCTCGACCCACGGCTCGGCCCACCCGAGCTTGCGCGCGAATGTGGTCCACAGCTTGAGCTCCTGCACGCCTTGGGACACACCCTTGTTCTCGGTCGGACGCGTCGGATCGAACTTCATGATCTGGCCGATCGCGAGACGAACTTCGCCGCCGATCTTCCACGTCGGTTTGCTCGGATCGTGCATCTGGTTCATCGGCGCGACGCCGAGACCGAGGTGCACCTGGTCCAGACCGCGGCGCCTGGGGCTGCGGAAGATCAGATCGTCTGGGGTGGCGGTGCCGGGGTCGCGGCCGTCGAAGCCCTCGGGGGGCAGCAGCCCGCCCGCGATCGTCGAGCTCTGCATGCGCGAGAGGCCCTCGGTCAGCGACAGCTCGCGGGCCTGGGTGATCACGATCGGCAGCGCCGCGTAGATGAAGGTGTCGCGGAACACGCCGACCTGCAGGCGGGGCGTGATCGTGTGCTTGAAGCTCTTGAACTCCAGGTCGCGGACCATCGGGACCGGCCCCGTCGGGTCGGCGCTCGGGTTCAGGCGCTCGCGGCCGATCGTCGAGCTGGCGAGCTCGTAGCTGTAGAGAATCTCGCCGTAGATATCGACGGACTTCTGCGCCTCGGCAGCGCCCGCGTCATCGGGATCCTGACCGCCGGGAACGACCGACGCAGGATTTGCCAAAGCATGGCCGTTGGCAGCCAGGACAGCAAGGAAGAGAGCCGAGCGCAGCACCCTGCGCTCACAGTAACACGAGGTATCAGCTCTCGCGGTCGCGCAGCCCGAACTCCTTCATCTTCATCTGCAGGCTCTTGCGGCTGATCTTCAGCAGGCGGGCGGCCTGGGTCACGTTGCCGCCAGTCTCCTCGAGGGCCTTCACGATCAGCTCGCGCTCGACGCGGGCCGTCTCGGCGCGAACGGCTTCCTTGAGCGAGCCCGACAGCTCCGTGGCATCGTCGCCGTCGAGGTCGTCGGCGACCGTGCCGGACAGCATCGGTTGCGACTGGTTCGACGGGTCTGCGCCCGACGACACCAGCTGAAGGTCGGCGCGCTCGATGCGCTCGCCCTTGGTGAACAGGATCGTTCGCTCGAGCACGTTCTCGAGCTCGCGGATGTTGCCCGGCCAGCCGTGCGACTCGAGCGTCGCGAGCGCTTCATCGGAGACGCCGGTGATCGCCTTCTTCAGCCGCTCGTTGAACTTCTTGATGATGTGCGTCACCAGCATCGGGATGTCACCCTGGCGGCGGCGCAGCGGCGGGATCTGCAGCGGGACGACGTTGAGCCGGTAGAACAGATCTTCGCGGAAGTTGCCGCGGCCGACCTCCTGCTCGAGATCGCGATTCGTCGCGGTGATCAGGCGGACGTCGACCTTGATCGTCTTGAGGCCACCGACGCGCTCGAACTCGCTCTCCTGGATCGCGCGCAGCAGCTTGACCTGCATCTCGACCGGAATCTCGCCGATCTCGTCGAGGAACAGCGTACCGCCGTCGGCGAGCTCGAAGCGGCCCGGCTTGCTCGAGACCGCGCCCGTGAACGCGCCCTTCTCGTAGCCGAACAGCTCCGACTCCATCAGCGTCTTGGGAATCGCGGCGCAGTTGATCTTGATGAACGGATCGTTTTTGCGGCTCGAGTGCTCGTGCAGCGCCTTGGCGACCAGCTCCTTGCCGGTGCCGCTCTCGCCGGTGATGAGCACCGTCGACGGGGTATCCGCGACCCGCTCGATCACCGCGAAGATCGACTGCATCTCGACCGAGTTACCGACGAGGCCATACTTGCCGCGCGATTCGGGGTCGGGGGTCGAGTACAGGGTGGGCTGCGGGGCGAGCCGGTTCGCGGCAGCCTGACCGATCGCCTTGTCGACGATCACCCGGATCGAGTCCTGCTCGAACGGCTTCTCGATGTAGTCGAACGCACCGGCCTTGATCGCCTCGACGGCCTGACCGACCGAGCCGTACGCGGTGATCATGATGACCGGCACGTGCGGGTACTTCGCCGAGGCGGTGCGCAGCACTTCCATGCCGTCGGCGCCGGGCATCCGCAAATCCGTGATCACGACGTCGACCTCGGCGAGCTTCTCGATCGCCTCGAGCCCGCTCGCTGCTTGCACGACCTCGTGACCCTCACGGCGCAACAGCGCGGTGAGCACGCGACGCAAGTTCTGCTCGTCGTCGGCGACCAGGATCTTGGCCGGCTGCATGTTCGCCGTAACCCTACACGATCGAGGGCGCCGTTACGAACCGGTGCCAGCAGGCGCGATCGGTGCCGCAGGCTCTTCTTCGTCGGGTGGCGGTGCCGCGGGCGGGATGGGCGTCATCTCGCCCAGCTCGCCGAGCTGGGTGAGCCGGCCGGTCTCGGTGATGTCCTCGATCTTGTTCGCGGGCACGGGCTCGGCGGCGGGCAAGAACACGCTGAACGTCGAGCCCTGGCCGATCGTCGACCGGACTTCGATCGTACCGGCATGCTGGTTGATGATGCGGTGGCTGATCGCGAGGCCGAGGCCGGTGCCCTTCTGCTTCGTCGTGTAGAACGGGATGAACAGCTTCTTGAGGCGATCGCGCGGGATGCCGATACCGGTGTCGCGGAATCGCACCTCGCAGAACTGACCGTAGCCGAGGCGGCTGCGCCGGCGGCGCGTGGTGAGAACCTCGAGCGTGCCGCCATCCGACATCGCCTGGATCGCGTTCTGGCCGAGGTTCAAGAACACCTGGAGCAGCGACTCGGGATCGCCGGCCACCATCGGAAGCTGGTCGTCGGTGCGCACGCGTAGCTCGATCTTCGTCGGGAGATCCTTCTGCAGCAGCTGGATCGTCTTGCGCACCACGGCGTTGAGGTCGACCTTGTCGGCACCCTCGACGCCCGGGCGCTCGGCGCGCGCGTAGTCGAGGAACCGCGTCACGACGTTGTTCAGCCGGTTCGCTTCCTCGACGATGATCTGGAGGAACTCGGCGGTCTCGTTCGCCTGATGGGGTGGCGCGCCATCGGCCGTCATCAGCAGCTGCGCGGCACCCTTGATCGCGCCGAGTGGATTACGAATCTCGTGCGCGAGACCGGCGGCCATCTCACCAAGTGCGGCGAGACGGTCGCGCTCTTTCACACGCTCGTAGGCCTGCGAGGACTCGATCACGCGGGCGGCGCCGATCGCGAGCTGGCGGAACACGTCGATGTCGTCGGCGTCGAACGCGCTCTCGGTTCGATCATCACGCACGCAGAACAGTCCGAGCAGCCACGGTCCCTGTTCGGTCTCGGCCGATCCGAACAGCGGCAAGATGATCGATGCGTGCAGCTCGTCGACGCGCGTCTTGAGCGCAGTGAGGGCAGAGCGCTTCGCCTCGGCGTCGGGCGCCTCGCCGCCGACCTCGTCGATCTCGCGGGTGACCAGGTCGAGGTCGACCAGGCCTGCACGGACACGGTCGAGCAGCGCGCGCTCGGCATTCGCATCGAGGCGCTCGGGCGCGGCGTGGCCGAGCGAGCCGGCGCGATCGAAGCCGGCACCGTCGGGATCGAGCAGGTACACGGCCGCGTCGGTCACGCGCCGCGACTCCTCCATCGCCGTCATGATCCGCTGCACCATGTCCGCGACGTCGACGACACCGGGCAGCTCCTTGCGCACCGCCTCGAGGCGACCACGCAGCTCGGTTCGCTGCCTGAGCAGCCAGCGGTTGATGCCGTTCTCGAGCCAGTTACGCACCGGCTCGAACAGGATGAGGATCACGAACGCGGCGACGAGCGCGTTGAGGAGGTAGAGGCCTTCGGTGCGCTGGCCTTCGCCGACCCAGTACAGCAAGAAGCCGTAGACCGCAGACAGCAGCACCACGAGCGTGCCGAGCACCGCCATCTTGCCGACGAGCTCGTTGAGATCGAGCAGCCGGTAGCGGAACAGCGTCTGCGACAGGAAGTAGAGGTAGAGGATGCCGAGCACGTTGCCGATCGCCGGCCACGCAACACCGAAGCGAGGCAGCACGTCGGTCAGCGTCAGGGTCGTCGCGACGAAGCCGCCGAGTGCGAGGTAGCCGACGCGCGAGCGCTCGACGCGCTTCGTGGTCGCGCGGTACTGCACGAACATGTCCCACACGCAGCGGTACAGCCCGCCGAACACGTAGGCCCCGAACGGAATCAGGAAGTAGATCGACTCGTGGATCGTGTTGAACAGCGCCGACCAGATCAGCGCCGCGTACGCGAGCAGCGTCCACGCGAGCGTCACGCGCGGGCCGCGCTTCGGTCCACCGATCGACGGCTGCGACAGGAAGATTCGATAAAACCGGATCGCGGTCGGCGGAATGGTCGCGGCGGCCCACAGCGACAGCCACCGCATCAGCGGGCTCGACGTCGCGGCCGCGATGAACGAGCACAGGTGCCACGCGCTGACCGTGAACGTGAACGCCGCGAACGCGGTGTACATGCGGTCCGAGCGCGACCGCAGCAGCACGCTCGTGCCGATCGCGAGGATCAGCAGTGCGGCGAGCAGCGCGGAGACCGCCTGGACGTCCATCCCCGGCAGTCTGTCACATCACGGCGTTTGCGGCGGTGGCGACGGACACGCGGCGTGCGCCATGCCCGGCGCCGATCGAAACAGTGCCGTCATCCGCCGCATCAGGGCCATCGTCATCGGCTCGCCGGCCTGGTTCGCCACGGCCCGGCCCGCCTCGGAGTTGCACAGCAGGAACAGCAAGTTCGCGTGCGTGTAGATTCCCTGGGAGATATTCGCGGCGAACTTCTGCAGCATGACCTCGCGGTCCGCGCCGATCGACGGCTCGCCAGGCACGGGAGGCGGTACCGTGACTGGTGTCGCCGCGCTGCCCGCGCCAGCGCCAGCTGAATCGGACACGCGTTCGCAGCCGGCAAGCAGGAGGGCGATCACGAGCAGCGCTCGCATCACTCCTCGGTGGACTTGGAATCGCCGGTCACCATCAGCACGACGAAGACGAACATCGCCGTGCGCTTCAGGGCGACGCTGGTCGCGCCCTCGAACCGGATCTTCGGTGCGCTCGCGTCGCGCCCGATCAGCTCGCCGGAGGCATCCAGCGCAAACGTCGTGGTCCCGACGACGAGCGAGCCGTCGGCTCCGAGTGTCGCGCCGAGCATCTTGTCGTAGGCGAGGTCCTTGATCCGGCCGTCGGGCTGGAGCTGGAACAGCGGCTCCCCGGTGCTCGTCGCGATGACCCTCCCGTCGACGGTGACCTTGGCGGGCGTCTTGCCATTCGCCTCGAGACTGCCGTCCGCGTGGATCAGCAGTGCCGTGTTCGACGCGACGTCGACCAGCCTCATCTCGCCGAGCGTGAGCATCGCCGGTCCCTGCGCGGGAGCCACGGCGGGCTCGCTCGGTCTCGGCGTACCGCCACAGGCTGCGAGCACCACTACGAGCGCGAACCCGCTCAATCGCATGGGCGGACCATACAGGCTATGGTCGCGACGTGTCCGACCCTCGTGCGCTTCTGTCGAAGCTCCCTGCCGTGCATGCGCTCGCCGACGACGCCGCGGCGATCGGTGATGCGCCGCGCTGGGCGGTGATCGAGGCGGCTCGGCGCGCGGTGCAGTCGCGACGCGAGGCGATCCTCGCCGGCACCGCCGAGAGCCCGGCAATCTCGGCCGCCGAGGTCGCCGAGTCGGCAGCGCTGCTCGCCCGGCCGCCGCTGCGCCGCGTGATCAACGCGACCGGCGTGATCCTCCACACCAACCTCGGCCGCGCACCGCTCGCGGCCGCCGCGCGTGCTGCGATCGACGAGGCCGCGGCCGGTTATTCGAACCTCGAGTACGACCTCGCGAAGGGCGAGCGCGGCTCGCGCCACGATCACCTGCGCGCGCTGCTGCGCGACCTCACCGGCGCCGAGGACGCGATCGTCTGTAACAACAACGCGGCCGCGACCGTGCTCGGTCTCGCGGGCCTGGCGTCCGGCAAGGAGATCATCGTGTCGCGCGGCGAGATGATCGAGATCGGCGGCTCGTTCCGCCTGCCCGAGATCCTGGCGTTGTCCGGTGCCCGCCTTCGCGAGGTCGGCACCACGAACAAGACCCACGCGAAGGACTACGCCGCCGCGATCGGTCCGGACACCGGCCTCTTGCTCAAGGTCCATCGCAGCAACTTCGCGATCGTCGGCTTCACGGCCGATGTCACGCCTGACGAAGTCGCCGCGATCGGTCGCGAGCGCGGCGTGAAGACGATGATCGATCTCGGCTCCGGCATGCTCACGGACCGCGAGACCCAGAAGAAGTGGGGCCTACCCGACGAGCCCACGGTGCGCGAGTCGGTCGAGTCCGGTGCCGACCTCGTCACGTTCTCCGGCGACAAGCTGCTCGGCGGCCCGCAGGCTGGCGTCGCGGTCGGCACGTCCGCGGCCGTCGAGGCTGCGCGCAAGCATCCGCTGATGCGCGCGCTGCGTCCCGACAAGCTGACCTTGGCCGGCCTCGCCGCGACGCTCACGCTGTATCGCGACGGCAACGCCGAGGAAGTGCCGGCGGTGCACATGATCGCGCGCACGAGCGAGGCGCTCCACGCGACCGCACAGCAGCTGCGCCAGCAGATCACGTCGAAGCTGAAGCTCGACGTCGAGGGCTGCATTTCCACCGTCGGTGGCGGCGCGATGCCGACTGCCGAGCTGCCGTCGTGGGCGGTCACGGTCTCCGGGGCGAATGCCGATGGCCTCGATCGTCAGCTGCGCGCAGGCGCGATGCCGATCATCTCGACGATTCGCGACGGCAAGCTGTGGCTCGACGTGCGCACGATCGCGGACGACGAGCTGACCACGGTTGCCGCCGCCGTCGGCGCGCTCCACGCCTGACGGATGGGATACCATCGCGACGTGTCGCTGGTCGGGACCTTTGCGCGGCTGTGCGCTGTGATGGCGACGCTGCCCGGCTGTGATGTCGTGTTCGATCTCCAGACCGTGGACGGGGAGGCATGTCTCGGCCGCTACGGGCCGCTCGACGGTGGGCTGTTCGAGGCGTGCGTGTTCACGACGACGGTTCCGCCGCTGCTCAACACCACGGCCGGTCAGATCGACACCGATGCTGATTGCAACCGTGTCGTCGCGCAGCAGGACCCTGCCGAGACCGAGGTCTGCATCGTGGCCGCGACCAACGTGGTCATCGAGTCGGGGATCACGGTCACGGGCACGCGGCCGCTCGTGCTAGTCGCGCTCGAGATCCTCTCGATCAGCGGCACCCTCGACGCCAGCAGCGGTCACGCTCGTGCGCCGGCCGCCGGCGCGACCTCCGCAACCTGCGCTGCAGGGGCGGGAGAAATCCCCGACAATGGCGGCGGCGGCGGAGGCGCAGGCGCTTCGTTCGGATCGATGGGCGGAGCCGGTGCCGAGGGCAATGACGGTGCGGGTGGTGCCGTGAACCAGATAGCGCCTCGGCCCGCGTACATGCGCGGCGGGTGTGCAGGAGGTGCCGGCGGTGACAGCAGCGCAGGGCCCGAGGGTGGCGCGGCCGGTGCCGGCGGCGGCGCCGTGTATCTGATCGCCGGGACCGAGATCCTGATCAGCGGTCGCATCAATGCATCGGGCGCCGCTGGGCTCGGAGGGCGCGCCGACTCATCGGGGCGCGGATCCGGCGGCGGCGGTGGTGGGTCCGGCGGCGTGATCGGATTCGACGCGCCGATGACCACGATCGCCGCGGGCGCCATCCTCATCGCCAACGGCGGCGGCGGCGGTAGCGGCGGCGGCACGACCTCGGTGGGCCAGCCGGGTGGAGAGGCAAACCTGAACGTTCCGCCGCATGGTGCCGCAGGCGGGGTTGGAGGATCGGGCATCGGCGGCAACGGGGCCTTCGCGGCAACGCCGGCCGCCGCGGGCACGCAGTCCGCGGGTGGTGGCGGCGGTGGACTGGGCTTCGTCGTCGTGTATGGCGAGCGTGTGATCGACCAGAGCGCCTCGCTGTCGCCCGCAGCGATCTAGCGCGGCCTAGGTGGCCATTGGGGGCGTAGAAATCGTCGACGACGGGCGGCGACCCCGGGGTATAAGCTCGGCCCGTGAAGGTCGTGCTCGCCGCCTGCTTGCTCGCTGCCCTGACGGCACCGGCATATGCGGGCTTCGACATGACGTTCTCGAGCGATCCGCATCCCGGCATCCATCGCGAGACCTGGATCGACTCCGCGATTCCCGCGCGCATCCGCCTCGTGCGCATCGACCTCACGTCATCGGAGATCGCGGTGTACGCGACCGCCGAGAACGATCGCGGCATCACGACCACCGAGTACGCATCGCGCAAGTCGGCCCAGGTCGCGATCAACGGCGATGCATTTGCCGTCAACGGCTACATCCCGCGCGGGCTCGCGGTCGGCGCCAGCAACTCGTGGTCGAACACGAGCGACGACACAGGGTCTGCGATCCTGCACATGCGCCGCGCCGGCGAGCGCACGGTCGCGGGCATCGAGCCTCCCGAGACGCTGGTCGGGCTGGCCGAGCTACCGTCGGGAACCGAGGGCGTGCTGTCGGGGCGGCCGCTGCTCGTGCGGCAGTCGGTCGTCGAGACCACGTTCGATTGCAACGACCCGGTCACGGTCGCGTGCGTGCGTGCGCCGCGGACAGCAGTGGCGGTGTCACCGAACGGCAACACGCTGTGGCTCGCGGTCGTCGATGGCTGGCAGAGCGCATCGCTGGGGCTCACCGCGAGCGAGCTCGGCGTATTTTTGCGCGACCGCGGCGCCGGAATGGCGATGGCACTCGATGGCGGCAGCTCGTCGACCCTGGTGCTCGATGGCGCCGTGATCTCGAGCCCGAGTGACGGCGTCGAGCGCACGGTCGCAAACCATCTGGCGGTGAAGTACGGCTCGCTGCCCAAGGGCGAGCTGTACGGACTCATCTGCAAGGACAGCGTGATCGGCTGCGGGACGGATGTACCGAGTCGGAAGATCTCGGGCGCGACCGTGACACTCGACGACGGGCGGCAGCAGGTCACGGACTCGACCGGCGCCTACGACTTCCTCAACGTGACCGCGCGGCTGGCATGCGTGACGGTGCGAAAGACCGGCTACGTCACCAAGACCCAGTGCAATCAGATCCAATCGGGGCAGATCAACTACAACTCGGTCGCGCTGTACGAGGGTGTGGACCCACCGGACGCGGGCGTTGGTCCCGGGGAGGATGCCGGCATCGGGGTCGACGCCGGCGGCGTTGGGGACGCACAAACGGGGGATGGAGGCAACGGAATCAGCGAGCCGGGCCCTGGGTGCTGCGAGTCTGGCCGATCGACCCCGAATGCTCCGCTCTTGCTCCTGGTCGCTTGGTTCATGACCCGCCGACGCGGTACAACCGCATAGAGCGTGAGTACCGTCCATACGCAGCTCCTGACCGACGACGCTAGCGGCCTTCTGCTACAGCGCAGCTTCCGGCTACGCGTCGTCTCCGGTCCCGACCAGGGCAAAGAACACATGCTCGATGAGGGCACCACGATGGTGGGCACTCACACCGAGAACGACCTCGTGCTCACCGACGCGACCGTGTCTCGGTATCACCTCGAGATCCGCGTTCGTCGCGATGGCATCGAGGTGCGCGACCTCGACACGACGAACGGCACCAAGCACGGCGGCGCCAAGATCGGCAGCGTCGTGCTCACGGGTGCGGCGCGCATGCGCCTCGGCAAACACACCGAGATGGACGTCGAGCCGGTCGACACCACGATCGACCCGGGCGAGTGGAGCAGCGATCGCTTCGGCGACGTGCTCGGCACCACCCCGCCGATGAAGCGCCTGTTCGCGCTGCTCGCGAAGGCCGCGCCAACCGAGGCGACGATCCTGCTCCAGGGCGAGACCGGCACCGGCAAGGAAGCCATCTCCGAGGCCGTGCATCGCAACAGCCGGCGCTCGAAGGGCCCGTTCGTGGTCGTCGACTGCGGATCGATCCCGCACGAGCTGATCGCGAGCGAGCTGTTCGGTCACGCGAAGGGCAGCTTCACCGGCGCGTCTGGTGACAAGCAGGGTCTGATCGAAGCCGCGAACCACGGCACGCTGTTCCTCGACGAGATCGGCGAGCTCGCGCTCGACCTGCAGCCGCAGCTGCTCCGCGTGCTCGACCGCCGCCAGGTCCGCCGCGTCGGCGAGACGCAGTCGGTCGATGTCGACATCCGCGTGATCGCCGCGACCCACCGCGACCTGCGCGCGATGGTGAAGGCCGGCCAGTTCCGCGAGGATTTGTATTACCGGCTCGCCGTCGTCGCGACGCAGGTCCCGCCGCTGCGCGATCGCAAGGCAGACATCCCGGAGCTCGCGAGCTGGTTCGCCGACAAGATGGGCCGCGGCAGCTTCGCGCAGTCCCCTGCCCTCATCGATCAGCTGCAGGGCCACGACTGGCCCGGCAACGTCCGCGAGCTGCGTAACGTCGTCGAGCGCGCCCTGTCGCTGGGCGACTCGGTGCTCGCGGATCTCGGCGAGGGCTCGCGCCCGTCGAGCCACAACGAGGACAACCAACCAAAGCGCCAGAGCAACCCCGATGTGCTCGAGCTGCCGTTCAAGGAAGCCAAGGCGCAGCTCGTCGAGGGTTTCGAACGCGACTACCTCGCCGCCCTGCTCGCGCGCCACCACGGCAACATCTCGCGCGCGGCCGCCGAGGCCGGCATCGATCGCAATTACATCCATCGCCTCGTCAAGAAGTACGGCCTCGAAGTCGATCGCGGCTAGTGCGCGCCTTCCTCGTCGCCGCGCTGTGCATCGTCGGCTGCAAGGACAACGGCAAGACGCCGAAGGCCACGCGGCCACCGCAGAACGCGGATCCGCACGGCACGCTTCGCGCGGATGCCGGACCGCCACCACCGATCGACTGGGCCGCATGTGATGCTGCAGTGACGAAGGCCGGCGCCGCCGACCTTGCCGAGCGGCCGCGGATCCTCATCGACGGGTGCCACGTGTGTGGCGACTGGGCGCCGATCCTGCGCTGGAACACGCCGACGCCGGCGGGCGGGCCCAAGCGCGTCGAGATCGAGGCGGCGATGGATGCGTGCAGCGCGTTCTGTCTCGGCGACGCGAGGCTCAAGTTCCTCGGCACGCTCGACGACGCGCGCGGCCGATCGTCGCGCATGCCGTGGAAGCAGCTCGCGGTGCTGTGCAAGGAGCGAGTGAGCGCGGTCCCCGACATTCGCTACGTCGACGCGGCGTACTTCGCGCTCGATCGAATCGCACGCGCGATCGCAGCCAAGGGAGGTGACCTCGCAACACGCGTCGCCGCCATCGATCTGCCGCTGCCCGCGCTCAGCATCGTCGGGGTCGGACCTCCGTTGCCGGTGCTTGCCGCGGGCGTCTCGGGCACGGTCAGCGAGCTGCAGATCACGGTGCTCGCCGGAACGATCACGGTCGGTCGCATGCCGCGGGCACGCCTCGGTGCCGATGGGATCAAGGTCGACCTTGGCTCCGATGGTTATCCGGGCAAGACGGTTACAGTCGCCGAGCTCGGTGCCGCACTCACGGCACTGGGTGGCGACAAGACCAAGACGGTCACGATCCTGGCGCCCCACCCCGCGCCGGCCCTGCCGCTCGTGCCGGTCATTGCCGCCGCGGCGAAGGTCATGCCGGTCACGCTCGGCGCACGGGCGGCCGCGTCGCCCGAGGGCTGGGAGCTGCCCGCCTCGCTGCCGATCACCCTCGACGCCAACCCCGCGAACGCGGTTCGTGTGACGGCCGAAACCACCGTGCAACAGCTCGCAGATGACCTCGCCAAGCGTATCGCTGATAAGGCGAACCGCGTCGGCATCATCGGCCGTTAAGCTATAGTCGCGCCGTGGATCAGTACGACCTCGTGGTGATCGGTGGCGGTATCACCGGTACCGGCATCGCGCGCGACGCGGCGCTGCGCGGGTTGCGCGTCGCGCTGTTCGAGAAGGACGACTTCGCGTCGGGCACGTCGTCGAAGTCGAGCAAGATGATCCACGGTGGCCTGCGCTACCTCGAGCACGGCGAGATCCGGCTGGTGTTCGAGTCGGTGAGCGAGCGCCGCGTGCTGATGAACCTCGCCCCGCACCTGGTGCGCCCGCTGCCGTTCATCATTCCGATCTACGACGGCGCGCGGCCCGGTTTCGAGATCATGAACGTGGGCCTGTGGATCTACGACTCGCTCGCGATGTTCCGCGCGCCGCGTATGCACAAGGCCTTCCGTGGCGCCAAGGCTGCGCTCGCGCTCGAGCCGCAGCTGCGTCCCGAGGGTCTGCGCGGTGCATTCGAGTACTACGACTGCCAGACCGACGACGCGCGCCTGACGCTCGAGACCGCCATCGACGCGAACATGCTCGGCGCGACCTGCCACACCTATCACGAGGTCACCCGCTTCGAGCGGCGCGCTGACGGTCGCATCACCGGCGTGACCGTGCGCGACCGGCTGTCGAATAAGACGTCGACGGTCTACGCCAAGGTCGTCGTGCTCGCGGCAGGCGCGTGGACCGACGAGATGATCCGCCGCTTCGAGATCCCGATGGACCGTCCCGTGCTTCGCCGCACCAAGGGCGTGCATGTCGTACTGCCGCGCGAGCGCCTACCGCTGGCGCGCGCGATGACGATCATCTCGCCCGTCGATGGCCGCGTGATGTTCGCGCTGCCGTGGCGTGACCGTAGCGTGCTCGGCACCACGGACACCGACTTCGCGGGCACTGCCGATGAGGTGGCCGCCGACGCCCACGACGTGAAGTACCTGTGTGACAGCGGCAACGCCTACTTCCCGAGCGCAAACCTCACACCCGACGACGTGATCGCCACGTGGGCAGGACTGCGCCCGCTGATCGCGCCGGGCGAGAACGTCGAGGAGTCCGAAACCTCGCGCGAGCACGAGATCTTTGCGCGACCTGACGGCCTCGTGATCATCGCGGGCGGCAAGCTCACCACCTATCGCCGCATGGCACGCGAGGTCGTGAACAAGACACTCGACCTGCTCAAGGACCTCGGCGAGGACGTCGAAGCCAAGCGCGAGTCGACCAAGCACCGCGTGCTGCCCGGCGGCGTCGGCATCGAGCCGAACAACCTCGAAGGCGTCGCGGTGATCGGCCGCAGGCTGATGGACGAGTACGGGCTCGACGTCGACGCAGCCACGCACCTGTGCGGTGTCTACGGCTCCCGCGCGATCGACATCGGCTCGATGATCGCGGCCGACCGCTCGCTCGGTGAGCGCATGGACCGCGAGCTGCCGTACCTGTGGGCCGAGGTCGACTTCGCGGGCAAGTGGGACCTCGCGCGGACCGTCGAGGACGTGCTGTCACGGCGCGTGCCGCTGCTTCTCGTGTCGCGCGACCAGGCTCTCGGCATCGTGGATCGCGTGGCCGACCGGCTCGCCGCGATCCACGGCTGGGATGCC
The DNA here is from genome assembly GCA_038322185.1 of Haliangiales bacterium. GTDB lineage: Bacteria > Myxococcota_A > Polyangia > Haliangiales > Haliangiaceae > JABFXX01. The sequence continues at coordinate 15,348 of JBBQFU010000044.1, read as the reverse complement.
ACCGTGCGTAGCACCATGATCGAGGAGTACCGCGCGGAAGTCGCGCTCAGCCGCCGCTGGCGGCAGGGCTGATGGCAGAGGACCTTCTCTCGACGCTCGGGATGTACGGCGCGTCGATGATCGTCGCGTTCATCGCCGGTCTGTTTCCACCGTTCTCGATCGAAGTGTTTCTGATCGGGCTCGCCACGATCATGCAGCCGACATTCGGCGAGATCGTGCTGTGCTCGGTGCTCGCCGCGATCGGCCATCAGATCGCCAAGACGATCACCTACTACGCCGGCGTCGGTGCCCTCGAGCACAGCAAGCTCAAGGAGAAGGTCGAGAAGATCCGGCCGAAGATCGCGAAGTGGAACAAGGCGCCCAAATTCGTGCTGTTCCTCGCCGGTACCTTCGGCATCCCGCCGCTGTGGGTCGTCGGCTTCATCGCGCGGCCGCTGATGGGCATCGGCATCCTGCCGTTCACGCTGATCATCTTCGGCACCCGCATCGGCCGATTCATCGTGCTCGCCGGAATTCCGCTACTGCTGTGAGCCGCGCGGTGCGAGCGGTAGCTCGAAGTAGAACCGAGCGCCGCGCCCCGGGATGCTGTCGACGCCGATCTTGCCCTTGTGCGCCTCGATGATGCGGCGACACGTGTAGAGGCCCAGGCCGTAGCCCTGCGTCATGCCCACGGTCGCACGCCGGTACCGCTCGAACACGCGGCCAACCTCATCCGCGCTGAGGCCGGGACCCTGGTCGACCACGCTGATGCACGCCATCCGACCACGCCTGTCGAGGCGCAGCGTCACGATACCGTACTCGTCGCTGTACTTGAACGCGTTGCTGACGAGGTTCGTGACCACGCGCTCGATGCGAGTCTCGTCGCCCTCGGCGTACACGATGTCGTTGATCTCGAGCTTCACGCGGCCGCGGTCCTGCGTAGGGACCGCGCGATCCACCGACTCGCTGAGGATGCGCGCGAGGTCCAGATTCTCGACGCGGAGGTCAAGCTTGCCGGCATCGGCCGACGCGACATCGAGCAGGTCCGAGACCAGGCGGTCGACATAGGCGGCGTTCTGCGTGATGCGCTCGAGACCGCGGGCGATGACGGGCGTCATGTGCGCGCCGATGCGCTGCTCGATCTGAGTCGCCTCGAGCATGATGATCGTCAGCGGGTTCTTGAGGTCGTGCGCGAGGGCCGCGACGTCCTCGTTGGCCGATTCACTCACGGCACCGAGCGCCGCGCGCGCCTTGTCGGCGAGGTCGTCCCGCGTGCCGACGGCGACCACCGGGGTCAGCTCGTCGACCTCGAACGGGTCATCGACAACCTTGTCGATCTCGTCGTCATCGGGTTCCCTCGGCACCGTCACGACCAAAGTGTAACGCGAGGACTGCGGAGGGCCCGCGTGATTGCGACGCGGGCGATCCTCGACTCACGAAGTCCTCACGTCAGCACCCACACGTCGCACTCGCTCAGCGAGCCTTCTCGAGCATCCGGATGTCGATCTGGGCGAGCAGCGCCTTCACGCGCTCACCCATGTCTTCGAACTCGGAGAGCTGCGATGCGGTGTGCAGCTTGTTCGCGAAGTTCATCACGCGGATCAGGTACGAGAACAAGTTCCCTTCCTCGTGCTCGAGGCCGTGCTTCTCGATGAACTCGAGGAACGAGAACTTGCCGTCCTCGATCTGCGCCCACGTGGACTTCGGCTTCTTGCCGCCGTGCAGCTCGGGGTGCGGAATCTTGCTGTTGAACTCCTGATGCAGCAGCTCGACCTTGGTGAGCGGGCGCGGGTGTTCCTTGTCCCACGCTGCCTCGGCGTCATCCCACGTGACGTGGGGATTCTCCATGCGCTGATCGCGAAGCCAGGTGCGCATCCACTCGCGCTTCTCGTCATCGCCTTTGCGATCGAGCTGGCGCTGGATGATGTCGTGATCGATCAGGTACTCGACCAGCTCGCGCAGCTCGACGTACTCGAGCTGGTGATTGAACAGGATGTAGAAGATCAGCAGCCCGTCCATGCCTTGGAGCTCGCGGATCATGTCGCCCGAGATCTGCTTGCCATGCTCGTCGAGCACGCCGATCGCGCGCATGTTGTTGACCAGCTGCTCGAGCGTCTTCTGCAGCTCCTTGCGCTCACGATCGGTGATCAGGAGGTTCTCGATCACGGTCGTGATGTCGAGCCGCATCGATGGCGGCAGCGATGCCTCGGCCTCGGCCATCCGGTTCTCCGCGTCGCTCCTGGGGCTGTCGCCCCCCCTACCGGCAGAGCCGGCAGGGCTCCCCCCCTCTGGGCCGAGCCCCTTCTCGGTGAGATCCGGCAGCCCGATCGCGAGCACCTGCTCTGCCGTGATCCGCGTCTTGCTGCGCAGCTCGGCGGGCTCGCCCTGCACGAGCTCGGCATGCACCTCGGGCGTCCACAGCACGTCGCCCTTGCGCTGCGCGTCGCTGCGGGCGCGGTTGTAGACGCTCTTCTTGACCTTGGACTCGTCGTAGGCCGGGCGCTTCGCGGCGTCCTTGAGCTCCTTCTTGAGGTCGCTCACCACCTGCTCGGGTGCGAGCGTGATCGCGAGGCCGCGGTCGTCGAACTGAGGGCGACCCGCGCGGCCCGCCATCTGGTGGTACTCGGCCGCGGTCACCATGCGTGCCTGCTGCTTGATGAACTTGCGCAGCGACGGGAACACCACGGTGCGCGCCGGCAGGTTGATCCCGGCGGCGATCGTCTCGGTCGAGACCACGAACTTGATCAGGCGGTCGAGCGCGAGCTGCTCGACGAGCTGCTTGTAGCGCGGGAGGATGCCGGCGTGATGGATGCCGATGCCGTGCGTGAGCAGCGAGCGCAACTCCTTGGCCGCGCCCGCCGGCAGCAGGGCCTCGTCGCACATCACCTCGACCTTGGCCTTCTCCTCGTCGCTGGTGAACCGGCGGCACGATTTGAGCAGGCGCGCGACCTCGAAGCACTGCTCGCGGCCGAACACGAAGATGATCGCGGGGACGTCGCCGCTGTGCGCGAGGTCGCGCACGGTGTCGATCATCATCTCCTCGCGGTACTCATGAACCAGCGGGACCTTGCGCTCGCGCGACTCGATGAGCTCCATCGGCATGCGGCGCGTCAGCTCCACCCAGTGGCAGAACTGCTCGGCGCGGCCAACGGTCGCGGACAGGATGATGAGCTGCGTGCGCGGATCGAGGCCGATGATCGACTGCTCCCACACGTAGCCGCGCTCGGGGTCGTTGAAGTAGTGACCCTCGTCCATCACCACGATGTCAGCGGGTGACACGTGCTTCTCGGCGACGATCCGGTTCCACAGGATCTCGGCGACCTCGACCTGGATCGGGGCTTCGCGGTTGACCTTGTAGTCGCCGGTGGCGAACCCGACGTTGTACTCGCCGAAGTCGTCGCACAGCTCGCGATACTTCTCCTCGGTGAGCGCGCGCAGCGGCGTGGTGTAGATCGCGCGGTGGCCGCGCCCGAGCGCCATGTGCAGCGCGGCCTTCGCCATCAGCGTCTTGCCCGTACCGGTGGGGACCGTGACGAGCACGCTCTTGCCGGCGTAGATCGCGCTGATCGCCTGCTCCTGCACCGGGTACGGATCGATGCCCTTACCGAGGAGAAACTTCTCGTAGAACGACAGCTCGAGCTCGGCGGTAGTGGCGGTCATTCGAAGTAGCTCCGGTGGCTGCCCCAGGTCGCGCCCCAGTCGGGAAGCGCGTGCTCGCGTGCCCACGGCGTGAGCACAGGGGACAGCGCGGACTCGAATTGAAACCACAGTGCGGTGGGGCCGCCGAGGGACATGGGCTTGTCGTTGTCGGCGTCGGTCACCTTGCGTGAGCGCTCGACGCCGCGGCCGCTGATGCCGTGTGGCGTGAGCGACGGCGTGAGGAACACACAGCCGGGCTGCCACGGACTGCCTGCCGGCGACGTCTCGCGAATGATGCCGTTGAGCTCGGCCGTGGTGTTGCGATGGAAGAACGGCGGGCGGAACGTGTTCGTTGTCGCGTCCCAGCGCGCCGGGAACGTGACGAGGTCGAGCGCGTGCGCGCCGGGTTCATCCATCGGGGCGGAGAGCACGGTGTACACGCTCGGATCGCCGTGGTCGAAGCGTACGTTGTTCGACGGCGAGAAGGCGTCGAGGTCGTAGACGTAGGGCGTGTAGTTGCCGTGCCACGCGGCCACATCGAACGGCGAGTGATCCTGCCGCGCCTCGTGCAGCCCGCCGCCGAGCTTGCCGACAACACGGAAGTCCGGCGACAGCCGATCTTCGTACCAGGCGGACGGTGCGTGAAAGTGACGAGCGTCGGCCATCCCGTTCGCGCCGATCGGGCCGCGGTCCGGCAGCTTGAAGTGGCGGCCGAACACTTCACCGACGTAGCCGCGCGCGAACGGACCCTCGAGCAGTACCGAGAACGCGATACCGCGCGGGACGAGTGCGACGTGCCCCGGGGCCACGCGCAGAGTGCCGAGCTCGGTCGCGATCGTGAGCGTGCCGTGCTCGGGCAAGATCAGCAGATCGCCATCGGCGTTGTAGTACGCCCGCTGCTCCATGCTGCGATTGGCGGCGTAGAGGTGCAGTGCGTAGCCCTTGCGAGAGGTGGCCGAGCCCGCACCGCACACGGTGACGAGTCCGTCGAGAAAATCGCGATCGTGTTCAGGCACTGCGAGCGGCGCGAAGCCGCACAGGTTGATCTCGGGCGGCCCGTCGAAGTGACTGGCGATGAGCGGCAGCAGCAACGGCGAGTATGCGCGGCGCTGGGCGCTCGGCCGCACGCGATACATCCAGGTGCGCTGGTTGTCGGCGCGCGGTGCGGTGAACCCCGTGCCGTTGACCTGCTCGGCGTAGAGCCCGAACGTCGGCATGCGCGGCGAGTTCTGCAGCCCGGGCAGCGCGCCCGACAATGCTTCCGACGACACCGTGTTGCCGAAGCCTGTCGTGCCCGCAGGCTGCGGCCCGAGCACGATTTCACGCGCGCGCATGCGTTGGCGCAGCGTGATCTCGTGGCGATCGCCAGGACCGCTGATGTCGTCGACGAATGCGCCGCGATCACGGAACCAGGTGATCGTTGCATCGAGGTCTGCACGCGCGATCCACTTGTCGCCCTCGGCCGCGCCGACCAGCACGCGCACACCGGCAAGCCCGCTCGGCGCACTGCCCCACTCGCCAGGCTGACCGATCCGTGCACCGCACGGCGCGATCACGCCGCCGAGGGTGCCTTTATGGCGGGCAGCCACTTCGAGTGCGAGACAGGCGCCTTGCGAGAAGCCGGCGAGAAACGTTCCCGGCGGCAGCTTCGCGAGTGCGGTCTCGACGCGCTCGATCGCGCGCACGGCCTCGGGGTCGCTCCCTGCCCCGGTCTCGCCATAGCGCACGGCGTACCAGCGTTCGGCGCCCCCTTCCGCGCGCAGTCCGACGACGGCGGTCTCGCGATCGTGGCCCAGCATCTCGCGCACGCGACGCACCAGCGTGCCCGCCTCGGCGCCGCGTCCATGCAGCACGAGCACGACGCGCTTGGCATCGAGGATCGTGGGACCCGCGAGGAGCGCGTGCGGCTCCGAGCCCAGATCGATCCGCCCGCCACGTCCCGGCGGTCTCAGCCCGTGCTGTGCATCGCGAACGATCTGCGCCGGCAGCTCGGGCCTTGTCGCGAGGGCTGCGTCGACTGCGTCGCTCGTGGCACCGAGAGCGTCGAGCGAGACCGGCGCGCCGGCGCGGACGAGTAAATCGAAGATGTACGCGTCGAGATCCGCGCGATCGATCGCAGCCTCGAGGTCAGCAATCACGGCGGGCTGCACGACACGGAGGTACGCGATGAAGTGCGGCAGCAGCACCGCGTGCAGTGGCGCGTGCTCGATCCGCGTGGCCCCGCCGATCAGATGTGCGAGGGCGTGCTGCGCGCCCGGCTTGCCACGCTCGAACGCGAGCGCGCAGGCCGCCGCGCCGCGCAGCGCTTGCTCGCGTGCCCCGAGGTCACGCGGCGCGAGCAGTAGATCCTCGATCGCGCGCACCACAGCCGCCGCACCCTGCAGTGCCTCGTCGGGACTTGCGATCGCCTGGCCGCTCGACAACACGCTGACCACGTGGGCGAGCGCGTTGATCAGGCTTTGTGTCGTGAGCGTGATCGGCATGTCCTGCGTGAGCGACACGTCGTAGAGCACGAGGTCAGGCCGCACGCGGTCATCGCGACCGGTCTGCTTGTCGCGCCCGGTCGTGACGCCGTACATCGTGGTCATCTCGCTGCCGGCGTACGTCGCTGGCACCGCGACGAACTTGATGTCGTTGGCGAGGCGCAACGCCTTGCCCAGACCGATCACGGAGCCACCGCCGATCGCGACGACCGTGTCGGCCCCGCTCTCCTTCAGCGTTGCCGCCGCTGCGTCGACGACCTCGGCCGGGACGTGAACTCGCGCACCATCGAACACGACCGGCGTGAAGCGCTCGAGCGCGTGCGTCACTTCATCGACGAACCGCCGGCTCGGGGCTGCGAGCACGAGGACCCGCCGGGTGCCGAGGTCCGCGAGCCGGGCGCCGAGCTGCGCCAGGCCGTCGCGGAGGTACAACGTATCGGGGCCGGCCATCGGCCCGAACCTACTACGTCACTTCGCTTGCTTGCCGCGCTCGAGCAGATTCTTCGCTTGATAGACAGTGCCGCTCCACATGTCGTGCCACTTGGTGGTCGCGATCTGCTCGAGCAGCGCATCACCCTCGGCGGTCTTGCCGAGTGCGATCAACGCCTGCGCCTTGCGAAGGCGGTGCGTCGGGTTGGTCTGATCGATCACGACTGCCTGCTGCCAGACCTCGAGGGCCTCGACGATCTTGCCCTGCTGCTCGAGCTGGTCAGCCACCGTCGCGTAGCCCGAGCCGGCCCACGGGTCGCGCTCGATGATCGATGACAGCTGGCGCCACGCGCCGGGACCGTCGCCCATCGCGAGCAACAGCGTGCCGATGTTGCGATCGATCTCGTCGTTGCCGGGATCGATGGCACGCCAGCGCTTGCCCCACATCACCGCGCGCTCGACGAGCCTGGCGCGTTCGGCACCGCTCGACTGTAGCGCCGCCTGCTGTGCAGACGCGAGCAGCGAGCGCATCTCAGCACGCACGGTGTTGATGTCGACTGCCTCGTCGGCACCCGCGTCCTGGGCCCGCTCGAGGTACTCGAATGCCTCGACCGGATTGCCGCGCGTCGACGCCATCGACGACGCGAGCAGCAACAGGGCGCGCGTCGGCTTGGCCTTGAGCATCGGCTCGAGGATGTCGCGCGCGAAGGTCTGCTGGTTGTACTGCAGCGCCGCACGGGCGACGGCGAGCTTGCGATCTGCGTCGTCACCCGCGAGCTCCGAAGCACGAGCGAGCAACGCAGCGGTCTCGCCCGGGCGGTACGCCGCGAGCGGCAGCAGCGACATCACGTGCTCGTAGCTGTTGCCGGCGAGCACGCGGTCCCGCCACGTCGCGAATGCGATCTGCCAACCAGCCGGTCCGCGGCGCGAGTACGAGAACGTGTACTGCGCGATGTCGAGCCGCGGCGGCAGCGCCGTCAGATCCAGCTCGGAGGCGAGCTTCATCACCTGCTCGGCCGCGCCCTCGTAGTTGCCCCGGTTGTAGAGCGCCTGTGCAGCCTGGGCGCGCGCCACGTTCTTGAGCTCGCCGGACGCGACGCTCTCCCATGCGCGCACGGTCTCCTTGGCGTCGAGGTCCCAGCGCTGGCCCGCGACCGCCGCACCGACGAGCCGCAGCGTGTACGCGCGGTCGCCGAGCGAGAGCAGCATGTCGATAGCGGCCTTGCCGTCGTTGGAAGCAAGCCGCGCGGTCGCCGCTCGCATGGTCCACAGCGCGCCGATCGCACCGGTGCGCACCTCGGGATCGAGCTGGGTCTTGGTGCCCGACCGCGCATACTTGCGCGACGCGATCAGGTAGCGAGCGACGGGCTCCTTCGCGAATGGAGCGAGCGCGAGAGCCGCCGCCTTGTCATCCATCGCGGTCGCGACGCCGCCGCTGGCGAATACGAGGTCGCCGAGCTCCACGCCACCGTTGTCGCGAAGCTCGTGATAGGCCGCGGCGAGCTGGGTGCGATCCTGGAGCGCCGCGGCGCTGACGAGCAGCTGACGCTGCGCGTGGCGCCACACCGGCGACCCGGCGGTCTCCGCCTTCATCGCGGCGCGCCAGTACTCCGGGATTCGCGACGGCAGCTCGATGCTGACGCCCGGCTGCGACCTGCCGTGTGCCCACTGCGCGGCATCCGCGATCGAGTCGGCCGAGAAACCGACGGAGAGGGGGCCGCCCAGGACGCGCGCCGCGGTCGGGCCCGAGGCGCCCCACGTGACCGCGAGTAGCTCGATCCCGTCGCCGTCGTGGATCGAGGCGAGGCGGAGGTTGTCATCGAACCGCATCACGTAGGTCAGGACGTCCTTGCCCTGGTCCTTGATGGACAGCCCGATCTCGCGCGGACCGCGAGACGTCACGACGAAGTAGCGAGCGTAGTGCGCGGGATCCGCGATCCACACCGGTAGGTATGCGAGTGCGAGCGCGACGTCGTCTTCCTTCACAACACGCGTCGCGCTGATGCCGAGCTCGGCGTAGCGGCGGGTCCACGCGGAGCCGTCGTAGCTCGCGGTCTCCGCGAGGCCGAGATCCGTGGTGCGTCGCCAGCCGAGGCGGCGATCACGGTCGACCGCGATCTCTAGATCACCCCAGCGATAGATGCCGGACGGCAGCTTCGCGCGGGCCGAGGCGAGCAGCTGCTTGGCCGCGTCGTCGATCGGGAACGACGTCGCGCCACCGGCGGCATCGATCAGCAGCGACCGCCAGTCATCCGCATCATCGGGGACGAGCGCGGGAATGATGCCGCTCAGATCGTCGAACGCGACGTCGGCCGGATGGTGGAAGTGCATCGGCGAGAGCGGGCCCACGCCGAAGTAGCCCTTGCCGCTCGCACCGCGACGCGTGACGCGTCGACTACGCGAGTCGCCGAGCACCTCGGCCGTCGAGATCGACTGCCGCTTGAGCATCGGCCCGGCGACGGCCTTCTTGGCCTCGAACCGCGGGCTCGCCTCCTTCTCGGCCTTCGCCACGATCCGGTTCTGCCGCTGCTCTTCGTTGCTCTCTCCGGCTGCGGCTCGCAGATCGGAGTCCCGCTGCGCGAGACCGAGCGACGCGCGCGTCACGGCGCCGACCGTGCTCTCACGATCCCGCGAGCGCTCCGCAAGCCCACCGCCGCCGCGCCCAACGCCGCTGACGCCAAAGCCCTGGCCCGTGCCCGAGCCATGACCGATCGTGCCGAACCGACCCACGCCGCCGATGCTGTCGTCGAGGTCGCCGTAGTCGTAGTTGTGCTGATCGTAGAAGATCTGGAGCGGCGCGCGAACGAGCTCGGCGTCGGCGGCCACGCTGTCGGGAATCGGCGCCGCAGCCGATGCCGTGACGACCGGAATCTTCGCGGGCATCGTGTACTGCGCCCACGTGTCCCCGCCGCCCTTGCGCACGCCGTACTTCGAGTACATCGCATCGTTCTCGAGGACGATGAGCGAGGTGTGGCGCGACAGCAGGAAGTACTGCTTGCCGAGCGTCACGATGTCCTGACGAATCGCTTCGTCGCGCTCCTGCCGCACCTCGACCTCGGTCTTGCAGACCGGGACTGGCGTCACGGTCACGCCGCGGTGCCTCGCGTCGGGCGTCGCGGTCGCCACGGGGGCCACGCACGGCGGCACGACCACGGGCTCGTGCTTGGCGAGCATGCGCGCGGCGATGTGATGCTGCGCCCACTGGCGCGGCAAGAAGCCCGCGTCCGGGTTCGTCACCGAGCCGAGCGCGACCTTCTGTTGCCACGTGGCGCCGTTGCGGATGCCAGTGAGCTCGAGCGTTGCGGGCGTGCCGTCCCCGGCGAGCTTGGCCACCAGCTCGAGCTCCTCGCCGTCAGCGATCTGCGTCGAGCGAAGATAGGCTGTCGACGGAACCAGCGTGCCGCTCGCATCGAGCAGGCGCGCGGTCACGCCGGTGACGCGCGAGGTGTGCAGCGCGGCGACGAGGTCGAACGCGCGCCAGCTGACGTCATCGGCGAGATCGATCGTGGTCGAGTAGCCACCGGTCGCGGCGGCGAGCGCGTCGAGCGTCTGGGTGTCGGGACCATCGCCGAGCCCGACGCCAACGAAGTGCGCCTTGCCGGCGAGCTGCTTGCGCAACACGTCGAGGCTGCGCGTACCGCTCGTGATCACCCCATCGCCGAGGTAGACGATCATCGCGTCGTCCGGGTTCACCCCCGCGAGTGCGGTGGTCGCGGCCTCGAGCGCCTTCGCGAAGTCGGTGGCACCGACGCCGCCTTCGTCCTTGAGCAGCGCGCGCACGGCACGGCGATCGACATCGCGAACCTTGGTCGGGGCGAGCTTGATGCGCGCGGCGACATCGAACGCGACCACGGAGACGCGGTCATCCTCATCCAGCTCGCGCAAGAAGGCGTCGACCAGGTCGGCCTGCGCCTTGAGCTCGAACGGGCTGCGCGACGCGCTGACATCGTCGAGGATCACCCACGTGCGCGGGCGGTACTCGCGTGCCTGTGCGGCAAGCTCGGCGGAAGCGCGCACCATGAGGTAGCGATCCTTGCCGTCGGTCTTGGCGGCGACGGTGGCAGCCTTGCGCTCGTCGCGCACGTGCACGACGAACGAGTCGCCGATCTTGGCGCCGGTGCGGCGCAGCTTGATCAGCGCGTCGGTGCCCTTGCGCTCGACGGTGATCTGCTCGGGAGAGCTGAGCTCGCAGTTCGCGCAGCCCTTGATCGTGGCCGACACGGTCATCTCGCCGATTGGTTCGTCGACCTCGGGCAGCGGGATCGAGAGCGTCCAGTCGCGATACAGCTGCGGAACGCTCTGCGTGTACGCGATCATCAGGCGCTTGTCCTGCAGCGCCGGAATCGGGTAGATGCGCAGGTTGAGGCGGCCGGTGCCGGCGTACTCGAGCAGCGCCGGATCGATCCGGCGATAGACCAGCTCCTCGTAGATGCGACGCGCCTGCATGCGCTCGACGACCGCCGACTCGGTGAGCGTACCGTCGACGTACATCGCGAGCCGCTGCAGCGCGGCGTCGGGGGGAATGGCGAACTTGTACACGCCCTCGAGCACACGGTTCTGCGGGTTGTGAAACGTCTGATCGAGCGCGATGCGAGCGACACGATCCTCGACGACGACGTCGACAGACAGCTGCTTGATCGGCAGCGGGTACTCCTCGCCGAACTGACCGTTCGGGCGAACGCCCGGGTCCCGCGCGAACAGCGAGCCGTGCCGGATTGGTTGCGCGCCGTTCTCGTCGCGGCGACGAGCTTGCTGTGCCCAGCTCACCAGGTGCGAGAGGCGGGGCGCTGGGCCACGCGTCGGGGGGCGCCCGGGCTCGGCGACGGCTTGCTCACCGGCGTGCAGGAACACGGAGCCATGATCGGTCGCCAGCTTGACCTGGCCGCGAACGACCGCGGTGGTCGTGCGCTCGGCCTCGGCGTCGACGAGGAAGCGCGTGCCGAGCACTTCGATCCGACCATGCGCGGTCTCGACAACAAATGTTCCCTTGCCGGACGCGACGTCGAGCAGTGCCGCGCCTTCGACGCGCACGCGCCGCGCGCCGAGCACGGTGACCTTGGCGCCCGGCTCGGTGAGGTACGTGCTGCCGTCGGCGAGCTTGCTCGAGCCCGTGTCGACGACCGCGGCCGGCTCGTCATCGACGAAGCGAGTGATCACGAGCGCGGCCGCTGCGGTCGCGGCGAGGCCGAGGCCCGCGGCGATCAGCGGCGTGCGTGCGCGCGTGGTCGGCGCGGTCGCCACGGTGGCGTGCTTGGCGAGCAGCGCCTCGCGGATCCGCGTGCGTGCGGCATCCTCCATGCGCGGCGGCTCGCCGCCGGATTCGAGCAGGCTGGACACGTTCTGCTCGAGGACATCGTTGGACTTGGGATCGGTGGTCATACAGCCTCCGAGAAGTTGGCGGACAGCGTGCTGATCGCCTCGCGGAACGCGCGCCGGGCGCGGGCGAGTAGGGACTTGGTTGCGTCGACGGAGATACCGAGCTCGCCTGCGAGCGTCTCGAGTGTCTCGCCATCGACATACTTGCGAGTGAGAACCTTGCGGTACTGATCGGGGAGATTCGCGACCGCCATGTGAACGAGGTCGCGGGTCTCGGTGCGCTCGAGCACCTCGCCAGGAAGTGGATGCTCGGCCATCGCGCCAAACGTCTGCGCGAGCGTCGCGTCGATGCGCTCCCACGTCGCCTGCAGCTCGTCGCTGCGACGGTGCTCGCGAAGATGATCGCGGATCACGTTGCGCGACAGGACCGTGAGCCAGCTGCCGAGCGAGCCGCGCTCGGCGTCGTACTCGCGCTGGCGCGACATCGCGAGCGTGAACGTCTCCTGGACCACGTCCTCGGCGAGCGTCGCGTCGCGGCCGACCCGGTAGAACACGAACGTGTAGAGGCCGTCGACGTGGGCATCGTAGAACCGCGAGATCGCCGCCCGGTCCCCCTCCTGTGCCGCCCTGAGATCGGCGCCTGGTCCGGAGCGGAACAAGCGCGCGAGCAACGATCCGATCATGTGCGCAGTCCTAGGGTCATGGTGCTTGCATGTGTCAGTGAGCGTGGCCGAGGTGTCGAAGCTTTCGACGATTAGCCGGTACCGCGCGGTACTGGTGTCGGTAGCACTGCATGGTGCTGCAATTGCGTGGGTTCAGGCGCGTCCGGGCGCCGGATCCGACGCTGTCGTGGCCCCGCAGCCGACCCTCATCGAGATCGTCCAGACCCCACCGGCGGCCTCCAAAGCCCCGGAACCGATGACGGTGGCGTTGCTGCCTGACCACACTGTGGTGCGGCCTGCCACGGCCCGCGGGGCGGCACCCGTTCGGGTCGCGTCGACCGCGAGCAACCGACCGATCGGATCCAAGGTCGAAGCGTCGACGACGGTCACGCCATCCACGGCCACCGAGCCGGCGCCGCGCAATCCGCTCCTGACGATGCGACAGCCCGATCGTCTCGTGATCGATCCGGGTGAGCTCTCGGTCGACTTCACGGAGCGGTTCCTGCGCGACACCAAGCCGATCAAGCCCAACGACAACCCGACCCTGCAGCTGCAGGAAGATCTGCGCGTCGCAGACGGCTTCCTCAAGAATCCGCGCTGGGTCGAGAACGCGACACCCGACCAGGTGACCGCGATGCGCATGGAAGCGATGACGAAGCGCGCCGAGCTCTACAACCGCGAGCTGCAGCCCGACGGCACCGGCCGCAAGTCGGAGCACAAGACGTTCGCCATCAAGGTCGCGGCCGATGGCAGCGCCAAGATCAAAGACAAGGCGAACCTCCAGCGCCAGGGTCTGTTCAGCGGCACGTTCGACGTGACCGACGCGTTGATGCGCAACCAGGGTATCGACCCGTACTCGAGCTACAAGCTCAAGGTCCTCGACGAGACGCGTGACGAGCGGGTGGCGATGGGCAAGGTGCACCGCACGCAGCAGCTCGCGCAGGCCAAACAGCTCGTGCACAAGAACCTCGAGTACCTGTGGGCGACCATGAGCGACCTCTCGGCGCGCAAGCAGGGCCTGTTCGATCTATGGGATGACTGCGCGGAGAGCGGCCCCGAGGACGTGGTCGTGGCCGGCCGGTCGGCGCGCGAGTACGTGATCGGATTCATTCGCAGCAAGCTGCCCGCCAGCGGCGCCACCGCGATCACTGCCGACGAGCTCGTACGGTTCAACCGCGAGCGCAAGTCCAAGGCCACGTTCGCCCCGTATCTGTGACCGCGGCTTGATGCTACACACAGGCGGATGGCGTTCGACGGTCCGCTGCTTGGGGGGCGATATCGCCTCGGGCCGCGGCTCGGCCATGGCTCGCAGGGCGAGATCTTCCTCGCGCGCGACGACAAGGCGAAGGGGGCCGACGACAAGGAAGTCGTCGTCAAGCGGCTCACGCCCCGCGGCACCTGGAAGTCGTTCGAGCTGTTCGAGCGCGAGGCCAAGGTCCTGTCGCAGCTGCGCCATGCCGGCGTGCCGCGCCACCACGCGACGATCGAGGAGCCGCCGGGCACATTCAACCTCGTCATGCAGCGCGCGCCGGGCGAGAACCTGCGTGACCTCGCGAAGCGCCGCCGGCTCTCGGAGACCGAGCTGCGTGACGTGCTGATCCGCTGCCTCGAGATCCTCGACTATCTCCACACGCGGTCGCCAGCGATCGTGCACCGCGATATCAAGCCGTCAAACATCATGCGAGCGCCCGATGGTCGCTGCTCGCTCGTCGATTTCGGTGGCGTGCTCGAAGCCGCGCGCGAGAAGGGCGGCTCGACCATGGTCGGCACGTTCGGCTACATGGCACCCGAGCAGCTGCACGGCCAGGCGATCCCCGCGACCGACATCTACGCGCTCGGCGCCACGATCGTCTCGCTCGCGGGCGGCATCGAGCCCGAGGACGTGCCGCGCAAGGGACTCAAGATGGATCTCGACCGCCACCTGCCCTCGCTCGAGCCCGCCTTCCGCGGCGCGCTCGTCGCGATGACCGATCCGGATCCCGATCACCGGCCGCAGCGTGCGCGCGAGGTCGTTGCGCTCCTCGCGAAGGCGCGACCGCGCAAGCAGAAGGACAGCGACAGCAAGGCACTCGTGCGCAACGAATCGCGTGACCTCGCGCCGCGCCGGATGTTCACCGACATCCAGGAGCCGCTCGGCACCCTGCTCCGCATCGGCGTGCTCGGCTTCGGCCTCGGTGGCTGGGCTGGCATGGCAGCGGTTCGCGTGTCTCTCGCGCTCGTCGTGTTCACTTGCGCATTGATCGCGTTCCCGAAGCGCAAGAAGATCGCGTCCGTCGGCGGCGAGCTCGACTCGATGCTCGCAGAGGGCCAGGGTGGATTCACGGACATGATGAAAGGCGCGATGGCCAGGCGATGACGGTAAAACTGATCACGATTGCGTTCTCCCACTACTGCGAAAAGGCGCGCTGGGCGCTCGATCGCGCGGGCGTCGACTACACCGAGGAAGCGCACCTGCCGCTATTCCACTACACGGCGACCTATCGCAACGGTGGCAAGCGTACGGTGCCGCTGCTCGTCGACGGCAAGATTGTGGTGCGTGACTCGACCGACATCATCGCGTGGGCAGACAAGCACCGCCCCGGTTCGATGATTCCGCTCGCCGGCGCCGAGGATGCGCTCGCGATCGAGGACGATCTCGACAATCACTTCGGTCCCGCCACGCGGCGCTGGGCCTACTACTACCTGCTGCCAAACAAGGACGCCGATCAGTACATCGTGAAGGGCGCCCCGGCGTGGCAGAGGCGACTCCTCAAGCTGAGTCGCCCGCTCGCGGTGCGCTTGCTGGGTCGCGGCCTCAAGGTCGATGCAGCGGGTGTCGAGCGCTCGCGCAAGAAGATCGA